>JAVBUB010000138.1:0-11767 GCA_031555675.1 Paludibacteraceae bacterium
CTTTCTGTCCGAATATCAGGAACTCAATCTCTTTGTGGTAGGTACCGGAACCGTAGGTGGTAGCATGCTTAACCAGTTTCATACCCAAAAAGACCTGTTGATGAAGCAAAATTCGTTGAAAGTAAAAGTAATTGGTATTGCCAACGAATTCGGTTATATTATAGATAGAGAAGGTATTGATTTAACTTCGTACAACGAGAGAGTACAAAAAGAAGGAAAAGAATCTACTCCCGAAATACTTAAAAAAGCGCTTTTCGACCTCAATATTTACAACTGTGTTTTTGTAGACTGTACCGCCAGCGGGGCTATTGCAAGTATGTATAAAGACCTGTTGTTGCACAATATTTCTGTAGTGGCTGCTAATAAAATTGCTGCTTCTTCCGAATATTCCAACTACATAGAATTGAAAAATATTGCCCGTGAACGCGGCATTAAATATCTGTTTGAAACCAATGTAGGAGCCGGATTGCCTATTATCAATACTATCAACGATCTGGTTTATAGCGGTGACAGAATATTGAAACTCGAAGCCGTTCTTTCCGGAACATTAAATTATATCTTTAATGTCATCAGCAAAGATATACCATTGAGTAAAGCCATTCGTGGTGCCATGGAAGCACGTTTTGCCGAACCCGATCCACGCATCGACCTGAGCGGTAAAGACGTGATCCGTAAGCTCGTAATTTTAGCTCGCGAATCAGGCTATGTAGTAGAACAAGAAGATGTAGAGAAAAACCTCTTTATCCCTAAAGACTTTTTCGAAGGCTCTTTGGATGAATTCTGGCCTAAAATAGAAAAATTTGATGCCCTATTCGAAGAAAAACGCAAAGTGCTGGAAGAAAAAAACATGCGTTGGCGCTTTATTGCCAAATTAGACAACGGAAAAACATCTGTAGGTCTCGAAGCCGTAGACAGCCATCATCCGTTTTACGATTTGGAAGGAAGCAACAACCTCATTATCATTACAACAGAAAGATACAAACAATATCCGATGATGATTCGCGGTTACGGAGCCGGAGCCGAAGTTACCGCTGCCGGAGTTTTTGCCGATATCATCAGTATTGCGAATATTAGATAACACCCCCTAAATCCCCCCATAGGGGACTTAAAAAGGATATGCAAAAAGATAGAATGAAAGGACGAATAAACATTCCTAATAACAAAAAGTCTCCTTATGGGGGATTTAGGGGGTGTTTTTTTCTCCTTTTTTTTTCTCTCTTTTCTTGTACCAATAACCAACCCCAAATTCCTGCCAATAAACTACCCAAAGATTACACCAAAGAGAATCTCTTGGAAATGAATAAAGTATTGGCCGAAAAAGAAAATAAAGACATAGCTGCCTATATCGAAAATAGTAACCAGAAATTTACAAGATCACCTCTGGGTTTTTGGTATTTTATAGAAAATCCGGGAATTGGAAGGCAAATAGAAAGAGGAAATAAAGTGCACGTTACTTATAATCTGAAGATGCTCGACGGTTCTGTTTGTTATACACCCCAACACAAGGGAAACAATACCATCATAATAGGTATGTACGATATAATAAAGGGACTTGATGATTCGTTATTACTGCTGAAAGAAGGAGGACAAGGTATATTTATCATTCCGTCGGATCTAGCTTTCTCTACAATAGGCGATCAAGATTGTGTCGGATCTAAAAAAACAGTAATTTACGAAATAAAATTGATAGAAATACTACCATAATTAATTGGGTAAAAATAATTAAAAACAAAACTGTATGCTGAAAAAAACAATGAAAATAGCATCTTTTTTTGCACTGATGATACTTTTGGTATTCTCATCAACATCATGTAAGAAAAAGAAATCACTTTCCGAATTAAGAAGGGAAGAAAGACAAGCCATCAATAATTATATAAAAGATAATAACATCAATGTTATTTATGAATTGCCGGCTGATACTATTTTTACAAACGAAAACGATTATTATTTGAGTCCGTCCGGTTTATATATTCATATTGACAATAAAGGAGAAGGGCAACCACCTCAAGCCGGTGAAAAAATAATAGTACGCTATTATGAAATGACCTTGAATGGTGATACTATAAGCAGTAAAATGAGTGCTCAGGATGCAACAACAGCCTATGAGTTTGAGTATAATATAACCAATAGTGCCCCATATTTTCCATACTATAGTGCAGGATTTAATGAAGCTGCAGGATATATGGGAGAAAATGGGGAAGCTCATATAATAGTGCCTCACGATATTGGGTTTCAATGGACGAAAGAGTCCATAACCCCATGTTACTATCATATTAAAACTAAAATACAATAAACTAAAATAACCGTTCATGACATTAATCAAATCAATTTCCGGTATCAGGGGAACCATTGGAGGTAAAGCAGGAGAAGGACTAAGCCCTATCGACGTTGTTAAGTTTACATCGGCTTATGCCTGGTGGATTAAAAATAACAAGAAAACCAATTCCAACAAAATAGTAGTAGGACGTGATGCGCGTATTTCCGGTGAAATGGTTAATAGCCTCGTTTGCGGAACCCTCATGGGAGTCGGTTTTGATGTAGTAAACATAGGGCTTGCTTCTACACCTACCACCGAAGTGGCGGTAACCATGGAAGAAGCAGCCGGTGGTATTATTATTACTGCCAGTCATAATCCAAAACAATGGAATGCACTTAAATTACTGAACGAAAAAGGAGAATTTCTGAGTGCAAAAGACGGTGAAGAAGTACTACAAATTGCCGAAAGTTCTGATTTCTCTTTTGCAGAAGTTGATTACATTGGAAAATTAAAAACAGATGATACTTATAACCAAAAACACATCCAAAGCGTATTGAATTTAAAGTTGGTTGATGTAGAAGCCATTAAAAAAGCCAACTTTAAAGTAGCTATTGATTGTGTAAATTCGGTAGGAGGCATCTGTATTCCCGAATTATTAGAAGCACTTGGTGTTAACGATATTGTAGAACTATATTGCGAACCCAACGGACAATTTCCTCACAATCCAGAACCACTGCCCGAGCACTTAACCGAAATATCTTCGGTTATCAAAACAAAAAAGGCTGATGTCGGTTTTGTAGTAGACCCGGATGTAGACCGTTTGGCTATTATTTGTGAAGACGGCAGCATGTTTGGCGAAGAATATACGCTGGTAGCTGTAGCCGATTATGTATTACAGCATACCAAAGGAAATACTGTTTCGAATCTTAGTTCAACAAGAGCCTTGCGTGATGTGACTGAGAAAAACGGCGGACAATACAACGCCGCGGCAGTGGGTGAAGTAAACGTGGTAACTAAAATGAAAGAGACCAATGCCGTGATCGGAGGCGAAGGCAATGGTGGCGTTATTTACCCTGAAAGCCATTACGGACGTGATGCGTTGGTAGGTATAGCTTTGTTTTTAACCCATTTGGCAAAATCGGACAAAACAGTTTCCGAGCTTCGTAAAACATATCCCGAATATTATATTTCCAAAAACAAGATAGAGCTTACTCCCGATATTGATGTAGATGGAATTCTGACAGTTATTAAAGGATGCTACAAACAATACAAGATAAATGACATTGATGGAGTAAAAATAGACTTTCCGCAAGGTTGGGTACATTTAAGGAAATCCAATACAGAGCCGATTATACGTATTTACAGTGAAGCTCCAACCAAAGACCAGGCCGATAAATTTGCCCAAGCCGTTATTGATGAGATAAAAAGGATTTGCGATAGTATGAAAAAGTAACTGTTGAAGATCACGAAAATTTCTAAAAATAAAAAATAATAAAATACTGATATTGTCGGGGTAACTTTGAGTTACCCCGACATTATTAATTACACAGGTAATTATTTCCTATGGAAATACATCAAATCTGTTTGCTAATTTTTTCAAATACATGACCTACGAAACATATACCCTTGCCAATGGCATTCGCTTGATACATAAACCGGACGATTCTCCGGTTGCCTATTGCGGCATAGGTGTCAATACCGGAACCCGCGATGAAAAAGAAAATGAACAAGGCATGGCTCACTTTGTGGAGCATATGCTTTTTAAAGGCACCCAAAAGCGAAAAGCCTGGCATATCATTAACCGCCTCGAAAGCGTTGGCGGAGAAATAAACGCCTATACGACCAAAGAAGAAACCTTTGTATATGCCACTGTTTTAAAGGAAGATTTTGAGCGTGCCATGGAATTAACCATCGATATCGTGTTCCATTCTACTTTTCCGGCTAATGAATTGGAGAAAGAAATAGACATTGTACTTGATGAAATCAATTCTTACAAAGACTCGCCTTCTGAACTTATTTACGATGATTTCGAAGAATTACTTTTTGCTAATTATCCCATAGGTAAAAATATATTGGGTAGTGAAAAATCTCTGCCACAATTTACTTCAAACGATCTGAAATCATTCGTCAATAATAATTATTGCACTACCGAAATGGTTTTTTTCTCGTTGGGTAATATTAAATTTGATAAGATTATCCATTGGGCAGAAAAATATTTGGGACACATACCATATTCTTCCCGTCTGCAAAATCGCGAAACCCCATTGATTTATACTCCTCAGCATATTCAAACCTCAAAAGATACTTATCAGGTGCATTATATGTTGGGCAACAGGGCTTACGATTTGCAGGAAAAAGAAAAACGCCTAGGATTATATTTGCTCAACAATATATTGGGCGGCCCTGGTATGAACAGTTTACTCAATCTGGCTTTGAGAGAACGCAATGCGTTGGTGTATAATGTAGAGTCGAACTTTACATCTTATTCCGATACCGGAGTTTGGAATATATATTTCGGATGCGATCCCAAGAATATGAAACGCTGTGAAAAACTTGTTTTTGCCGAATTGGATAAGCTCAACCAACAAAAAATATCCGATTATCAATTGCAGAAAAGCAAAAAACAACTGATGGGACAAATGGCCATATCGTCCGAAAATAAAGAAAACCTGATTTTAAGCATGGGTAAAAGTTATCTTCATTATAACAAAGTAGATAGTGATGCGGAAATACGCGAACAGATTAACGTCGTATCCTCTCAAAATATATTGGATATAGCCAACGAAATATTTGACAAGAATAAGTTTACTATATTGGTTTATAAATAGATATTTATTGATATTAGGATATTTGTTGATAATGAGTTTTCGCAATATCGCGAAGCGAATATCTATTAATATCTAAGAATATCTATTCATATCGCGAATTGAATGAAATCATGCAAACATTAGAAGATTACATATTATCCCACATTGATGAAGAACCGGAGTTATTGAAGAAACTCAACCGCGATACCTATGTCAATGTATTGCGTCCGCGGATGCTGTCGGGACATTTGCAAGGCCGTATACTGAAAATGTTTTGCCGCATGATACGTCCGCAGAAAGTATTGGAACTAGGAACCTTTACCGGATATTCTGCTATGTGTATTGCCGAAGGATTGCCCGAAAATGGTATTGTCTATACCATAGATAATAATGATGAACTCGAAGAGTTTGTGGCCGGTTACTTTGAACAGTCGCCCTATAGAAATAAAATACGCCAAATTACCGGAGATGCGCTCGAAACTATAAAAACACTTGACGAAACGTTTGACATGGTGTTTATTGATGCCGATAAAAGGCAATACCAGGAATATTACGAAGCTATTTTCGATAAAGTAAACCCTGGAGGGTTTATTTTGGCCGATAATACACTTTGGGATGGAAAAGTAATAGAAGAAGTGGATAAAAACGATGATCAAACCATTGGCATTCTGGCGTTCAATGAATTTGTAGCTCAAGATACCCGGGTAGAAAAAGTAATTGTTCCGCTCCGCGATGGCATGACGATTTTGATGAAGAAAGGTTAGAACAATATTAAATTCAAGGTTCAAAAATTGCTTGAGAAAACTATCAATACATAATTTTTGAATGTAAGAACAAATGCGATTTGTTACTCATTTTTCTTTTTTGTTCTAAAATTCATATCTTTGCTTTATCAAAATAAATATATGAAAATAGTCCTTACATGCTGTTTTATATTATGTTCGATGTTTCCTATTTCTGCACAGGAATTTGAAAATAATACAATTGATTTCCAAAATTTAGGCATTGAAAAACCAAAATTCGGCTGGGAATCAACAAAGTTTGATTTTCAACCCAAGCTCAATTTTTCAGAATTAAATAATCAAGTTAATCCGCTCGAAGAAGGTTTGGAACTTAATAGTAACACAATTGATTTATATCCTGGTAAAATATCTTCTTATACCTTTCCGTCAAATCCGTTTACTACAAATTATGATTTCTTCGGAAATGCCCAAAACGATTACCGCATTGATAAAAACAGTTGGATGAATTTTTCCAATTATCATGCCGGATATTGGGGACTGGGTGTTACCAATACCGTTTCGGGAACATATTACAGGCAATTATCAGACAATTGGGTGCTTTCTGCCGGCTTATCTGCCGGAAAATATTCGTTATATGGTAATTTCGGCAACAACGCAAGCATCAACGGTAATTTAACTTACCTTCTTTCCGACCGAATCAAACTTAATTTTTCCGGACGTTATTCTATCGGTAATGTAGAATCGGGCGCTACTTCTTCCACATATCAGCAGGCTGCTTTTGGTAGCGATGTTGAAATTAAAGTCGGCGAAAGTTGGGGCCTTGTTGTCGGAGTTGAATATGTATATGATGCGGTACAACAAAAATGGGTGGCAGTTCCCTACATTAGACCTGTTGTTTACAAGAGTCTGGCAGATATGTTATCACTCAATAAAAAGAAACATCAAAAAGCGCTGCTTCAAAATAATGTGCTTGAAGCATATAAATTAGAATAATAATAGAATAATTGAATAACAGAATAATGGAGTAATCAATAAATTCTCCATTCTCCAGTTCTCCAGTTCTCCAGTTAATCAGTAAAGTAAGTTATTATGAATTATATTTACGAATTACCTTTTAAGGTTCGTGATTACGAATGCGATATACAAGGCATTGTAAACAATGCTGTTTACCAAAATTATCTGGAGCATACCCGTCATGAATTTATCCTTACCGAAGGCATTAATTTTACCGATTTGCACAACCGTGGAATTGATACCGTAGTAGCCCGCATTGATATATCATTTAAGGCCCCTTTGCGCAGTGGCGATGAGTTTGTTTGTAAGCTCAACATAAAAAAAGACGGCATTAAATATGTTTTTTATCAGGATATTTTTCGCCTGTCCGATAATACTCTTTGCATCAAAGCTAAAGTTGATACGGTAGCCATTATTGATGGTAAATTATCTGTTGGTTGCGAAGAACTGGATAAGGCTTTTGGGAAGTATTTTTGATATTATGGTATTCAATATTTAAGATTCAAGATTCAAATTAAGCACTAACAAGATTCTTCGGCAATATTAAATATTAAATCTTGAATTAAAGTATCCGGAAATGCTTACATTTGTGCTATATAACTATAAATTATGAACGAATTCCTCGAAATAGAAGAAAAAATAGTGTCGATGCTCAAAACGGTTTTCGACCCCGAAATACCAGTTAACATATACGATTTAGGATTGATTTATAAAGTAGATGTTGACGACGAAGCCAATGTTACCATAGACATGACACTAACCGCTCCCAATTGTCCGGCAGTAGACTTTATTGTCGAAGATGTACAAATGAAAGTAGAATCGATAGAAGGAGTAAAAAGCGTAAAAATCAATATCGTTTTCGATCCGCCTTGGGATAAAGACATGATGAGCGAAGAAGCAAAACTGGAACTGGGATTCTTATGATAATTGTCAATTGTCAATTGTTAATTGTCAATTGTTTCCCTTGATAAGTATCTCTTGTTATTAATCTTTTATGAATTTTATCAATAAATTCAAAGTTTTTCAGTCCCCAATCCGGTGCTATCAAGAGCTCTTTGGGTGATTGAGATACAAACCTTTCTATCGCAATATTAGGGTTCAACCTTTCCAGAAAATCAACCACCAGGTCTATATACTCGTCAGCAGTATAAAGATGAAATATTTCCGGATTTTCAGCATATTGGGAAGCCATTTTTGTTCCCTTTACCAATTGCAGTTGATGTAATTTGATGGCTGTTAAAGGTAATGTCGAAATTTTATCCGCATGAGATAAAATAACTTTCCGGCTTTCGGTTGGCAGGCCTAAAATAAGGTGTGCACCCGTATAAATACCTTTGGATGCCGTTTTAATAATCATTTCTTCCGCTTCTCCATACGAATGTCCGCGGTTGATAAACCGGAGCGTGTCATCGCAGGTAGATTCCACGCCATATTCAATCATCACATATTTGGTTTTGACCAGTTCCTCAAAATACGATAACAGCTCGTCGCTTACACAATCCGGACGTGTACCGATCACCAATCCCGTTACCTGAGGGTAGGAGAGAGCTTCTTCGTATAAACGGATTAATTCGTCTGTTTTTCCGTAGGTGTTGGTGTATGACTGAAAATAAACAAGATACTTTTGAGCTTGGTACTTATGATGGAAAAATTGAATACCTTCTTCAATTTGTTCGCGTACCGGTTTCTGAGAGTGGCAATATTGAGGGCTGAATGTCTGGTTATTACAATAAGTACAACCGCCCCAGCCTTTGGTTCCATCCCTGTTGGGGCAGGTAAATCCCGCATTGACCGTTATTTTTTGAACCCGTTCGGCAAAAATATTTTTTAAGACAGAAGTGTAATCATTGTATCTCATATAGGGAAGATGTTTAGATTATCAGATATTCTGAAAATCGGGATATCTGTTTATCTGATAATCTAAAAATTAGCCAATACATCTGCCAAATGAATTCCCTTTACCTGTAAATTATTTTTAGCGGAATATCCGTTAATATTCATCAGGCAAGAGGCTTCTGTAGATATAATATATTCTGCTCCGGTGGCCAGCGCGTTTTCTACTTTTTTTTCAGCCATCGCCGAAGATATGGCTGTGTTTTTAACTGCAAACGTACCACCAAATCCGCAACAGGTTTCGGATTCTTCCATTTCTATCAGCTCTAAACCTTTTACTTTAGACAGCAATAGGCGTGGTTCTTTTTTAATACCATATTCGCGCAAAGCCGAGCAAGAATCATGAAAAGTAACTTTATGATTAAAGGTAGCTCCAAGATCATCTACTTTTAATATATTAACCAGAAAATCGGATAACTCATATCCTAATTTGCCGATCCTTTCGCATTCTGCCAGTTTATCAGCTTGCCCTTCAAACAGCTTTTTGTAATGTGTTTTGGCAAAGCTGATACACGATGCCGATGGCGAAACAATAGGAATATCCTGTTCGGGGAAGTCGCTGAAGAACTTATTGGCCAGTTTACGGCTTTCGTCCCAATATCCGCTGTTAAAAGCAGGTTGCCCGCAGCAAGTTTGGTCGGGATTATATTGTACTTCACATCCCGCTTTTTCCAATATTTTGATTGTATTAAAAGCTGTTTGCGGATATAATTGATCAATAAAACAAGGAATGAATAAGTTTACTTTCATTGAATGAAGATATTTATTAGTTTATTTATTAATTTCCCGTGGCCTCACAATCATGTAACCGGTGTTAGCTTTAATGGCAGCCGAATATTCTTTAAACGGCAAATAGGTAACCATCACTCTTTTTCCTGTTGATGAGGCATGTATAAAATAAAGCTCATTGTTAATATGTACCGCTATTCCCATGTGCATAACGTCCAATCCTTTGCCACTAACCGTCATTGCAATAATATCTCCGTCGAGAACTTTGGAAGCATCCAGTTGCCCTTTGGGAATATAATGGTACATACACTCATTGAGCGAAGATTCTACAATGGCTATTTTTTTTAATACCGTGGTATCTGCCAATTGCGGATAATTCTTGGATAACTTTGTCATGGTATTAAATGTTACAAGGAAAGGAATTCCTCCGTCTTCAAAGGTAACATCTTTTACAATATTCAGCTTATCATTGTCGCAAATCCAGTCCGAAAAATAATGAAGACGAGAATCATAGCCGTCTAATATACCGTTGCGGTAACGTATTCGTTCCAATTCCTTGGCATACCTTTCAAAAGAAACATCATTGCTTTTAATGGTTCTTGATAGCGCCAGACATGTTTCGGTAAATGTGGTGCAATCGAGTTCCCTCAGGTTGATAATTAATTTTTCCAGAGGCTTAGCTACTTCCAGTGTATAGCTTACATAGGGTGTTTCCAGAAAATAGAATCCTGTTTCTACCATCAGTTGGTTAACAGGTAAATCTTTGCGCGATTCGAAATGAAGTACATAATCATCGAAAATGGCTTTGTCTTCGGGAGTGTAAACCATCATCAAATCTATATCGGATGCAAATGAAAGCCTGCAACAAAGTAATACAAGGGATAATATGATAATTGTTTTTTTCATTAATTTATATTGTTTGTCCACAGATTATACGGATTTACAGGGAAAATCTGTGTTAATCTGTGTAATCCGTGGACGATACATTTATTTTATAAAAAACTCCATATAAATCGGAAAATGGTCGCTGATACCTCCCGCATATTGTCTTCCCAAATGGGTTCTGTACGGACGAAATTCTAATTGTTTGTCGTCGTATTTCCGTAAAAAATCAGCCGAAAAAATGTAAACGTGTTGAGGCGTTGTATAAAATTTGTTTTCTTTGTTCAATAAATTTCCAGATATAATAATCTGGTCAATCACTTCCCATTCTTTGCCCGTTTTGTAGCTTCCTGTTTCGCCTTTTTCCTGAATAGGGTAATATAAGTTGTATAATTGGTCAGACGTGGCAGAACCGGAATAGTTTAAAGCCTTCAACACTTCTTCAATGCTTTTGTTTACGGGAGTATCATTGAAGTCACCCATGATTACAACGTTCGGATTTGCTGTTGTATTGTAGATACTGTCTATTTTATTTCTTAGCACCGAAGCTACATACAGGCGCTTGGGTTCCGATGCCAGTTCGCCGCCCATACGCGAGGGCCAGTGGTTTACAAAAACGTGCAGTGTATCGCCTCTTGGTACAACTCCGGAAGCATAAAGAATATCGCGCGTTTTAAAATTTCCGAATTCAGGATTTTCAATCCGGATAAATTCTTCGTGTATGGGACGGAACTTATCTTTTTGATATAGTAGGGCTACGTCTATTCCTCTGTTGTCCGGAGAATCTTGATGAATGAAATAATAATTCAGTTCTTCCAAAGGAGATCTTTTCACTAAATCCCACAATACCTTTTTGTTTTCAATTTCGCATAATCCTATCAATGCAGGACAATCCCATTCGCCAACGGCAGTAATTACTTTGGCAATATCTGCCAACTTTTTCTTATATTTTGTGTAAGTCCAATGATAACTACCTTCGGGTGTAAAATCATCGTCCATAGTGAGACTATCATTTTCGATATCGTAAAGATTTTCTACATTGTAGCTCATTATTTTAAATGAGCTTGTTTGTGACCATAAGGATGTGCAGCAAAAGATGCAGCAAAAAATAGCTAATACAATATTTCTCAACATACTATTTTCTATTCTGCTATTACATATTCATAAGCACCTAAATCCGGTGACCCGTCTGAGCGTGGATTACCGTTTAAGTCATTCGGATAAGTGGAAATTACACCGGTATCGCCCATATTGATAGCGGGTGAATCGGCATTTAACCGGAAGTCATACGGATGTTTATCACTGACAAAAGAAGGAAAAGAAGGAACTTCACTCCATGTGATATTCGACAATCTAGTTTCGTCCAAATCAGTTTCTTCTCCTTTCAGCAAACAATAGTTGAAAGCATAATTAAAATCAGTAATTTCATCTTCAATATCAGT
>JAVBUB010000193.1:0-10188 GCA_031555675.1 Paludibacteraceae bacterium
ATATGGGATGTCATCAGCTTGGGTTGTCCTTTTTCGTCCAGCTTAATTTTTGAGCCATGAATAAAACGGTAACCGCCCAGAATTTCTTCTGCCTGTGGGTCCCATACGAGCAATTGATTATAGGGTTCTTCCATATAATCAAACTCGTCCGTATCAATCTCTTCTCCGGTTCCTCCACCGCTATCTCTAAAGGAAAGTTCGCGCAAGCGTCCTATTTCCAACATCACGTTGGGAGCATCGTGTGCGGTAATAACATATATTTCGTTATTGGCCTTAGAGGTTTTTTTCCATAGCTTATCGGGAGTGAGTTCCGCTTTTAGCAACTCTTTATTTACCGGTGGTATAATTGGTTTTTCCATAGCGTTTAAATATTCAAAATTTAATATTCAAGATTCAAAATTGCCCGGAAATTTTGTGAATATGCAATTTTGAATCTTGAATATTAAATTATAATTCATACACAGATGTTTTAACATAATCAGCCCATTCCGATTGGCTGGCGGAATTATCAAATGTTTGCCAAGGAATAGGTTTTCCTATTTTTATCGTAAAAGATTGATTGCGCTGTTTAAAAAGTTCTTTCGGTAAAAGCACCATCTCCAAATTAGGCAATCCTATCTTTTTCCGAAAAGAAGCCAAACGGTAAAAAAACTTGGAGTTTTGCCCTACAAAATGAATGGGCACCACATCCCGTTGATACTGAACGGTTTTCGTTATAAAATTTTTCTTCCAGGTAGCATCCTTAATTTCCTTGCCTTGTTTGCGCGAAACAAATCCTGCCGGAAAAACAACCATCTGTGCATCCGATCCATAAGTATCATTTATAATGGAAGCGGATCCTTTGGCCTGCGAACCATGTTTATTGATCGGCACAAAAATAGGTTTTAAATTTACCAGGTGCATCAACAAATCGTTGACCATAATTTTAACAGTTGGATAACGATCGCCCAGCACGGCAGCCAAAGCTACTCCGTCAAATCCGCCCAAAGGATGGTTAGACGCAAAAGTGTATAACCGTGATGCCGGAGGTAAATTTTCTTTACCTTCTATGGTTATCGTAACATTAAAATCTTTCATCAAAGCCTTGGCAAAATCCACACCATATAAATGCGCGTTATTCTTGATGACTTCATTTATATCATCCTGATGAATCAGTTTCTTCATCCATCCGATTACAAAACGGGGTAACCGGGAATATAATTTAGGCGATTTATCTTTCAAAATCGAATCTAAATCTATCTGCTGTATCTGATCACTTTTTCTTTCCTGCATGAAAAATAGAGCTTAAAAACTCCCAAAGGTAGTATTTTTTTTTATACTGATTCTCCTTACACTACAAAATTTCGGTCTATTTTCATCCTTTATACCAAGACAATTTAGCTATAATATCCCAGTATAATCTTTTGAAAAAATAAAATTCAGGATAATTACCACACCCAAAAATAAGATCATTTCAGGTATCTCAAAAAGCGTTTTTCAATCAATTTTTCGTTGATTTCCAAAATTTTAGTACAAAGTACATCTTTCACATTCAACAATCATATACAGTTTTCAACAATTTTAATAATAAAATTTTTTATTACACTTTTCCCCACAATTTTTAATTCATTAATAATCAATATATAATATTTGCGAATTAAGTTGATTCGTTGTTAAAAAATATTTAATAGCGTATGAAATTTTGTTGATAAGTTTTTCGTGGGGAAATTTGGGGAAATAAAAATAATTCATATCTTTACCGTGAAAATTTCATTAACGCAACGTATTCATCCTTAGAAAACAATGTATTCATTCTTAGGTAACATAGAAGCTAAAATCGACTCCAAGGGCAGATTATTCATTCCATTCCAATACAGAGATTTACTGAAAAAGAATGGGGAGACTGAATATATTGTCATGAGAAAAAACGACGAACGCCCTTTTCTTGACCTTTACCCTATAAGCGTTTGGGAAAAAGAAGTTGCTTCTATTGAAGAAATGCTTGATTTGCTTGATGAAGAAGACAACATGTTCTATATGCAATACACATCAAGCGCCATGTTGCTTAAAGTAGACGACAACGGAAGAATTCTTATTCCTAAGAAATATTTACAGGAAATAGCCATAGAAGAAACGGCCACATTTGCGGGAACAACCAACAAAATAGCATTATGGAGCAAAGAAAATTTCGACAAAAACATGTTATCTGCCGAAGATTTCTTAAGACTAAAGAAAGAAAAATTAAGAAAAAAGTAATTTTTTAATTTATATTATACACTTATATATGACATTCACACCACCCTAATTATTTAAGTCATGACTGTTTACCATACACCGGCATTATTGAAACAAAGCATCGAAGGTTTATGTATCAAACCAAACGGAACCTATGTCGATGTAACATTCGGCGGCGGTGGGCACTCCAAAGAAATTCTCAAACACTTAAATAATGATGGCAAACTGATCTCTTTTGATCAGGACCTGGATGCCTTACAAAACAAAATAGACGACAAACGTTTTATTTTTGTCCACAGCAACTTCAGATACCTTAAAAATTTCCTGAAATTTCATAATATACAACAGGTAGATGGCATTTTGGCCGACCTGGGCGTTTCGTTTTTTCACTTCGACAATGCAGACAGAGGATTTTCATTCCGCTTCGATGGCGATTTGGATATGCGTATGAACAAAAATGCAGAATTGAAAGCATCGGATATACTGAATACATATGATGAAGAAAAGTTGTCCGATGTTTTCTATCTGTATGGAGAAATGCACAATTCAAGGAGTATTGCCAAAACCATTGTACGCACACGGGAGAAAGAAAAAATCAAATCCATCTTTCAGTTTGTCGATATATTGAAACCTTTTTTCGGCCGCGAAAAAGAAAAAAAAGATATGGCCCGTGTATTTCAGGCACTCCGCATTGAAGTAAACAACGAAATGAAAGTATTAAAAGAAATGCTGCTACAAGCCGAAGAAATGCTCTCGGAAAACGGACGGTTATCTGTTATTACTTATCATTCTCTTGAAGACCGGATGGTAAAGAACTATTTCAAGACCGGCAACGTCGAAGGCAAATTAGAAAAAGATTTTTTCGGTAATACTTTGAATATTTTCAAAACAATCAACAATAAAGTGATTACACCGGATGATGAAGAAATAGCAACCAATCCACGTTCCCGGAGCGCCAAACTCAGAGTTGCAGAAAAGAGAACAGTACGTTAATAAAATATGAATTGCCATGTTTAAGAAATTAAAAGCATTTACAGAAAAGATTTCGAAGGAATCCGATTTCTCCGACATCAAAGGAGCCAGTTTCCGCGACATCATAGGCGGCGAAGTGCTGAACTCCAACTTTGCCAAAAAGCAAGCCGGCACCATTATATTATTGGTGGTTATCTCTTTTTTCTATACCGGCAACAGATATTACTGCGAAAAACAATTGGCCAAAATAGACAAACTACAACAGGAACTCGTAAAAGTAAAATATACTTACCTGACCATTTCCAGCGAATTAATGACCCTGTCGAGACAATCACAGGTAGAAAATATTATCAAGAACAAAGGTATTATGCTCGAAGATTCAACAATACCCCCCTATTCTATTGAAGATTAAAAAACGATAATACAACTACCCATCATGTCTAACATCAAGAAAAATATCATTGTCAGATTTGGAATAGTATATTTCATTATTTCACTGGCATTTCTGGCTATCATCGGTAAGGTAATCCAGATTCAGTATATTGAAGGAGACAGATGGAAAACAGTAGATAAACAAAATAAAAGAGACAGTATTGCAGTACCTGCCAGCAGGGGCAATATTTATTCAGGCGGAGGAAAACTCATGGCTAGCTCCATTCCTTACTATAAGCTATACATGGATTTCAGCGTTCAGCCATTCAAAGAAGAAAAAGTAGTAAACGGCGAAAAAATTATCAAATACACCTACAAAGATACTTTAAACAAATATATAGATTCTTTGGCTTATTGTTTATCCATCAAGTTGAAAGACAAATCGGCCGCCCAATATAAACAAGACATTCTGGCCCAGTATAATAAAGTAAACACAAGAGGGCAACGTAACAGAAGATACCTGCTTTACCCCAAAGAAGTTTCTTATGTAGACCTGCAGGAAATAAAAGAATTTCCTTTTTTCAGGAAAGGACAATATAAATCCGGATTCTACACCGAAGACAGACTAATACGGGTACGTCCGTTCGGTTCTTTGGCTTTGCGTACTATCGGAGATATTTATGGTATCGACGGAAGAGGGCGAAGCGGGCTTGAAATGGGATGCGACAAAATATTAACCGGAAAAGACGGTATTTCGACCAGGCAAAAAGTAGCGGGAGAAAGAATTTCCCTTAATCAGGTGGAACCTGTAGATGGCATAGATGTGGTTACGACTATTAATATTGACATGCAGGATATTGCCGATCAGGCATTAAGAAATAAACTTACTTATTTAAATGCCGATGAAGGTTGTGTTATATTGATGGATGTAAAAACCGGAGAAATTAAAGCCATTGCCAATCTGGTAAGAAGATCCGACGGGTTATATTACGAAGATAAAAATGTGGCTTTTGGTTCGAAAACAGAACCGGGCTCTACTTTCAAGGTGGCATCCATGATGGTGGCATTGGAAAACAACATTACCAAACCTACCGACAGTATTGATACCAAAGACGGCAAACATAAATTCTATGGTGTGGAAATGAAAGACCACAACTGGGACAAAGGCGGATATGGTAAAATAAGCATAGCTGATGTTATTAAATACTCATCAAACATTGGTATGGCCAGAATTATTGATGAATATTACCATAAAAATCCAGAAAAATTTGTAGAAGGATTATATGACATCGGGTTAAATAAAATTATTGATTACGATAATGAAATACCCGGAAGTGGAAAACCTTTTATTCCTAATCCAAAAGATAAAACCGTGTGGGACAGGACAGACGGAACCAAATTAGCTTGGATGTCCATTGGTTATAATACCCAAATACCTCCTATTTATACATTGATGTTTTACAACGCTATTGCCAACAACGGTAAAATGATCAAACCATTTATTGTAAAGCACTACAAAAAAGACGGAGATATCATCAAAACATTTAAAACGGAAATTGTACACGCTCCTATTTGCTCCATGCACACGCTGGATCAAATAAAAGTAATGCTCGAATCGGTAGTAGAATCTGGAACCGCTACAGCCGCTAAATCCAATTCTTTTAAGATAGCCGGAAAAACAGGAACGGCGCAATTAAACTATGGTTCCAGAAACCGGGTCGACTTAAAGCACCAAGTTTCATTTTGCGGATATTTCCCCGCAGATAATCCCATGTACAGCTGTATCGTATTAATTAAAGGCCCTAAGGTAGGATATGTTTCCGGAGGTTTATTCGCCGGAACCGTTTTTAAGGAAGTGGCCGAGAAAGTATATGCCCGTAGTGCCAAATTACCTATTACACCTGCGGATACATCAGTTATAAAAATGCCGGCTTCCAAAAATGGCAATTACAAAGAGCTGAAAACAGTATTTTCAAAATTAGACATCAGTACAGATAATCATCTGGTAAACGATGGAAATTATACCTGGGTTAAAACCAGCATATCCAAAGAAAATATTACACTAGCGCCAATGCCTATTAACTACTCGCTGGTACCCAACGTGGTGGGCATGTGTGCCAAAGATGCCGTTTACCTGATAGAAAACGCGGGTATGAAGGTAGGACAAATAATAGGTTCCGGCACAGTAAAGAACCAATCTGCACAACCCAACAGCATAGTTACAAAAGGGCAAAGAGTGACATTAACATTAAAATAAGACAGCATAACCATGAAAGAATTGAAGGCATTAATAACCGGTATTTCCAATCCGAAAATCATCGGAAGTACCGATAAAAAAATAAGCAATATTCAATTTGACTCGCGCAAAGTCGAAGCCGGGGATCTTTTTGTGGCTACACGTGGTACGCAATCAGACGGACATGCTTTTATCGATATGGCCATTGAAAAAGGAGCTGTGGCTATTGTATGCGAAACACTACCCAATAATATTAATAACGATATTACCTATATACAAGTACCAAGCAGCACCGATGCCTTGGGAAGAATATCGTCGGCCTGGTTCGATTGTCCATCGGAGAAACTTACCTTGGTAGGTGTTACCGGAACAAACGGCAAAACAACTATAGCTACATTATTATATAAGATGTTCCGTAAATTCGGATACAAAGTAGGCTTATTATCTACCGTTTGCAATTATATCGACGGTAAAGCCGTAGAAGCTACCCATACTACACCCGACCCTATTGAGCTAAATAAGTTATTGCAAGAAATGGTTGAAGCCGGATGTACCTACGCCTTTATGGAAGTAAGCTCTCACTCCGTAGACCAAAGACGCGTTGCGGGACTGAAGTTTGCAGGAGGTATTTTTACAAATATTACCAGAGATCATATCGATTACCATAAAACTTTTGAGGCTTACCTGAAAGCCAAGAAAACATTTTTCGACGAATTGCCTGCTGATGCTTTTGCCTTGACCAACATTGACGACAAAAACGGATTGGTAATGTTGCAAAACACCAAAGCGAAAAAATATACTTATTCTATCAGAAGTATTGCCGATTTCAAAACCAAAATCCTCGAACATTCTTTCGAAGGCATGTTACTGGAAATGAATGGGCACGAAATATATGTACCTTTTATTGGCAAATTCAACGCCAGTAATCTATCTGCCGTATTTGGGGCAGCGTCGTTAATTATGCGTAGAGACGTTGCGTGCAACGTCTTTAACCACGCAATGGATTCCACAAATAAAGACGTTGCACACTATAGCATAGACGTTGCACGCAACGTCTCTACGGAAGAAATTCTTACCATTCTAAGCACCTTGCATGCCGTTTCGGGGCGCTTTGAGACAATACGCGGCGAAAAAGGATTTACCGCCATTATAGATTATGCGCACACGCCCGACGCATTAAATAACGTAATAGGCACTATCAACCAGATATTGCAAGGATCCGGAAACCTGATTACAGTAGTAGGCTGCGGCGGCGACCGCGACAAAGGCAAACGCCCTATGATGGCCCGCGAAGCCATAGATGGCAGCAACAGAGTCATTTTAACTTCAGATAATCCAAGAAGTGAAGATCCTCAAGATATCATCAACGATATGCTCGAAGGGTTAAACATGGCCGAAAAAAATAATGTCTTAACTATTTTAGACAGACGTGAAGCCATTAAAACAGCCTGCGCGCTGGCGCAAAAAGGGGATGTAGTGTTGATAGCCGGTAAAGGACATGAAAACTATCAGATTATTAAAGGCGTAAAACATCATTTTGATGATAAAGAAACAGTAAAAGAGTTTTTAAATTAATCCATAAGAATATGCTATACTATTTATTACAATACTTAGACAAGACTTTTGATTTTCCGGGAGCAGGATTAATCAATTATATTTCGTTCCGTTCGGGAGCCGCATTCATCCTGGCGCTTTTCATCGCCATGGTTTTTGGTAAAAAAATTATCCAATTCTTACAAAAGAAACAAATCGGTGAATCGATCAGGGATTTGGGACTGGAAGGACAAATGAGCAAAAAAGGCACTCCTACCATGGGAGGAATCATTATTATTCTGGCCATCCTCATCCCTTGCCTGCTTATCGGACGTATTGGAAACGTATATATGATTTTAATGCTTGTTACCACCGTATGGCTTGGATTTATCGGTGGTCTGGACGATTATATCAAAGTATTTAAAAAGAATAAAGAAGGATTGCAAGGAAGATTTAAAGTAGTAGGACAGGTAGGATTAGGATTAATAGTAGGAATAACGCTCTATGTAAGTCCCAATGTCGTTATACGTGAAAATATAGACAAAACAAAAAAAGGAGATATAGAAGTAGTAGAATATGCCCGTACTGTAGAAAAATCTACTCAAACCACTATTCCATTCTTTAAAAACAATAATTTAGATTATGCCGATCTTTTCAAATTCACAGGAGATCAGTCGCAAATGTGGGGCTGGATATTTTTTGTACTCGTTGTTATTTTTATTGTAACAGCTGTTTCGAACGGTGCCAACATGACTGACGGACTGGATGGGCTGGCCACGGGAAGCTCGGCCATTATCGGGGTAACGCTCGGTATATTGGCATACCTGTCCAGTAACATCAACTACGCCTCCTACCTCAGCATCATGTACATTCCCGGATCTGAGGAAATGGTGGTTTTCGCCAGCTCATTTATCGGGGCGCTGATCGGATTCCTATGGTACAACACCTTCCCCGCGCAGGTATTTATGGGCGATACCGGAAGCTTAACCATCGGGGGAATTATTGCCGTATTTGCCATAGCCATTCACAAAGAATTACTTATTCCTATATTGTGCGGTATATTCCTGGTAGAAAACCTGTCGGTTATTGTACAACGTTATTATTTTAAATACACCAAAAAGAAATATGGAGAAGGACGCCGGATTCTTAAAATGGCTCCTCTACACCATCATTTCCAGAAAGAAGGCATTGAAGCGTGGATACAAAAACCAACCAAAGCCGTACCCGAACCTAAAATCGTTACCCGTTTCTGGATTATCGGATTAATGCTGGCTGTAGTAACTATTATAACATTGAAGATTAGATAGCCCCCTAAACCCCTTGGGGGACTTTAAGAGCGGTTTAAAATTAGCATTGGCATATGAAAAAACGAGATAATATTTCAAATACAGAGAAGTCCCCCTTGAGGGGGGATTCAGGAGGGCTTCTTGTCATACTTGGCGGAGGCGAAAGCGGTGTTGGCGCGGCTATCCTGGCAAAAAAAGAAGGATACAACGTTTTCCTTTCCGATCTGTCTGAAATAAAACCAATATACAAAACCATGCTCAATGAGCACCAAAGAGCATGGGAAGAAAAACAGCACACCGAAGATATTATTTTAGCAGCCGGTGAAGTCATTAAAAGTCCCGGAATTCCGGACAAAGCGCTTATCATTAAAAAGCTCAAAGAAAAAGGAATTCATATCATTTCCGAAATAGAGTTTGCCGGAAGATATACCAATGCTAAAATGATTTGCATCACCGGAAGTAATGGCAAAACCACCACTACCATGCTTATTTACCATATCCTGAAAGACGCGGGATTGAACGTAGGACTGGCCGGAAACGTAGGACACAGCCTGGCATTGCAGGTAGCTGAAAATAATTTTGATTATTTCGTGATAGAACTAAGCAGTTTCCAATTGGATAACATGTACGATTTCAAAGCGGACATTGCTATTTTATTGAACATTACGCCCGATCACCTGGATCGTTACGAATATAATTTTCAATATTATATCGACTCAAAACTGCGGATTGTTCAAAACCAGGACGAAAACGACATATTCATCTATTGGAATGAAGATCCTGTTATTAAAAAAGAGCTCGAAAAAAACAATATCAAATCAACTAAATATCCATTCCAACTGAATAAAGAACCCGGAATAGCCGCCTATACGGAAAACGAAGAATTAATACTCAACACCCTTAACAATACATTTACCATGCCTTTACAAAAACTCGCCCTCGAAGGCACACACAACACATACAACTCCATGGCTGCGGCCCTTACGGCAAGTGCCATGAACATTAAAGATGAGAAACTACGCGAATCGTTGAGCAATTTTCAAGGCGTAGAACATCGGTTGGAATATGTGGCAACCGTACGTGGCATCAAATTTATAAACGACTCCAAAGCCACCAATGTAAACTCTTGCTGGTATGCATTGCAAAGCGCTAAAACTCCATTGGTACTTATTTTGGGAGGGACAGACAAAGGCAATGATTATACCGAAATAGAAAGTCTTGTACAAGAAAAAGTACACACCATTATATGTATGGGTGCCGATAATCAGAAATTACTGGATTTTTTCGGAGATAAAGTATCCAATATTGTAGACACGCATTCCATCGAAGAAGCCGTTAACGCTGCATACAAATCCGCCCATAAGGGAGATACCGTACTATTATCACCTTGCTGCGCCAGTTTCGATCTATTCGAAAACTACGAAGACAGGGGAGACAAATTTAAGAAGTGTGTGAGGAATTTATAATAACCACCTCTCCCTCCGCCCGCTACAAAGGAGAGGGAACAGCGGAACCAACAAAAGTTTAGCATACAGAAAGTCCCCACACCTATGGAGAGGGCGGAGGGAGAGGTCA
>JAVBUB010000143.1:0-7749 GCA_031555675.1 Paludibacteraceae bacterium
TCTCTGGCCGAATGGTTAAAAGTGCTGTAGTAGCTGGTTATGCATCTATCGACATGAGCAACTGTACTAAAGGCGCTTACATCGTTAATACTTTAGCTAACAACAAAATAGTTTCTACTAAAGTTATTTTGTAAGATACCATCCGAATAAAAAAAAGAGTGTGTTTATATAATTGTGTAGGGGAAGGCCCGGTTTGCTGAAGTGCAAATCGGGCTTTTTCTTTATATATTTATATGAAATTTGAAAACGCGAATTTTAAATCCTTAAATAGGATTTGCATAAATTACACTTTTGAGTTTATATATAGAACATTTCTTGCGTATGATTGTTATACTATATATAAATTATAAATCAATTGAAATTATGAAAAAGGTAATATTTATTGTGTTTTCGGTTTTATGCTCATCCATGTTGATGGCACAAAATGATTGTATGGCATTTTTTCCAACAACAGCAGGTTCGGCATTAATTACAAAAAGTTATGATGCTAAAGATAAGTTGTTGAATACAATGACCTATAAAGTGAACAAAACTTATAAAAATGTTTCCGGAAGCAATACCAATATAGAATTTGTACTGGCAGATAGTAAAGGTAGTGTAATTGATAATGGTGAAATAAACGCAGTTTGTAATGATGGTAATTTTTATTTGAAGATGGAAAACCGGAGCTTATCTCCAACCATTATGGATTTATTGGCAAGCCGTACGGAACTTATCGCTAATTTTTTGGATTATCCGAATAGATTTATTGAAATACCTTTCAATGGCATTCCGGAAATGGACGAAGCTCAGTTTACTATTCAATCAAAAGAAGATAAGAAAAATTATGTAAGTGTTCGGGTATATAATCGTAAATATGAAAGAAATGAGAAAGTAACTACGCCTGCGGGAACATTCAATACTATTAAAATTTCATTTGATTTTGAAACTATCAAAAACAAGAAAACAACTGTTTACAAAGGAATAGAATGGTATGCTCAAGGTGCTGGAATTGTACGTAGCGAAACTTACAATAATAAAGGAGTATTAAAAAATTATTCAGTACTTACTACATTAGTAAATAAATAAGTTTTTTTTCAGATTGTGTGTTAGTGAGAAGCAGGATTCATGCAGAAATGTAGAATCCTGCTTTTTGTATTTATCTTTTAAACAATTTTTTTGCTTTTTCTATTCCGGCAACTAATTCGTCTATTTCTGCTTTGGTGTTGTAAAAAGCAAAAGAAGCCCGAACCGTACCTTCAATGCCAAAAATATCCATTACCGGTTCCGCACAATGATGTCCGGTGCGCACAGCAATGCCTAGTTTATCCAGGATACTTCCCATATCATAAGGATGAATGTTGCCTACCAGAAATGAAATAACACTGCTTTTGTGTGTTGCTGTTCCGATAAACCGGATATCTTCAATTTCAGATAACCGGGTTGTTGCATAGTTCAACAATTCTTTTTCGTAAGCCGCAATATGATCCAAACCTATATTTTCTACATATTTCAAGGCTTCGCCGAAGGCGGTTGATCCGATAAAATCGGGTGTTCCCGCTTCAAACTTAAACGGCAATACATTATAAGTAGTTTTTTCGAAAGTAACTTTGCTGATCATTTCGCCTCCACCTTGATAGGGAACCATTTTTTCCAACCATTTTTCTTTACCATATAAAACACCAATACCCGTAGGTCCGTATATTTTATGGGCGGAAAATACGTAAAAATCGGCATCCAAACTTTGCATGTCGACTTTAATATGGGGAATGGATTGTGCTCCGTCAATCAATACCGGAATATTTTGACTGTGCGCTAAATCAATAATTTCTTTAACCGGATTAATTGTTCCCAACGCATTGGAAACGTGTGTAATCGCAATCAACTTGGTTTTATCCGAAATTTTTGATTTTAATTCGTCAAAGTTCAGCTCACCTTTTTCGTTGAAAGAAACAACCTGTAATTTGGTGCCTTTTCTTTCGCAAAGCATTTGCCAAGGTACAATGTTAGAATGGTGCTCCATGGCCGAAATCAATATCTCGTCTCCGGCTTTGCAAAATGTTTCACCAAACGAGAAGGCTACCAAGTTAATAGCTTCCGTGGTGCCACGGGTAAATATAATTTCGCTGCTGCTGTTGGCATTGATAAATTGACGCACGGTGTCGCGCGCTTCTTCATGGGCCCGGGTAGCTTTATCGCTCAAAAAATGCACGCCACGGTGTATATTGGCATTACTTTTTAAATATCCTTCTTCTATCTTTTTTACTACACAAAGTGGTTTTTGCGTAGTAGCTGCATTGTCAAAATAGATCAACGGCTTTCCGTATATTTTCTCGGAAAGGATGGGAAAATCTTGACGTATATTATTTATATCAATCATAATAGTTTATTTGCAAATAACACAACCTTCGCATTTGCTGATATCGCCGCGCAAACGCTGTTCTACTAAAATTTTAATTCTGTCTTTCAATACCGGAATATTGATATGTTCTATTATATCACTGGTAAAAGCATACATCAATAGTAATCGAGCCTCTTTTTCGCTGATACCACGCGAACGAAGGTAAAACAGGGCGTTCTCGTCCAATTGTCCAACGGTAGCGCCATGGCTGCATTTTACATCATCGGCGTAAATTTCCAGCTGGGGCTTGGTATACATCCCGGCTTCTTTCGTAAGGCATATGTTTTTATTGGATTGGTAAGCGGCTGTTTTTTGTGCATCCTTGTCTACCAGAATTTTTCCGCAAAAAACACCCTTTGAACTATCATCCAATATATATTTAAATAATTCGGTACTGTTGCAGTTGGGCACAGCATGTTCTATAAATGTAAAATTGTCTACATGCTGGGTTTTATCACCGGCCACCATTCCACATAAGGTGGCGTTGGCATGCTCTCCCTTAAAAGCGATGTTGATATTATTCCGTGTCAGTCCGTTATGTAATGTTATAACATTTCCCAGTACATTTGAGGATGCTTCTTGCTCAATGAGCAAATTGCAAATATTGATATTCTGGTTGTGTGTGTTCTCGAGTTTATAATGTTCGTAAGTTGCATTTTTACCTACGAATACTTCGGTAATACGATTGGCCAGAAAATGCTGCGAAGTCATGGTATGGTCGCACACTATAAGCTGTGCTTTGGCATTTTCCTCAATAATAATAAGATTATGGCTGTTTGCCATGATGTTATTATTACCGGTCATGATGTTAATGAGTTGAACCGGATGTTCAAACGCCGTATGTTGAGGAACATACATAAAGAAACCGTCTTGTGCAAAGGCAACATTAAATGCCAAATTACCATCTGTATCCGTTTTTACTTGTTTCCCATAATATTTTTTTACCAGATCAGGATGTTTTGTAGCAGCTTCGACCAGGCTACATATAATAACGCCTTCGGGAAGATTTTCTTTTTGTTTGTCATTACTGTAAAAAGAGTCATTGACTACAAAAAACAGGTTGGCGTTGATATTCGGAACATCACAGCGAAATTCCTGATAGGGATTGATGCTCGGTTTTAAGCGGTTGATGTTCAATCCGTAATCAATCTTATACGCTTCTTTGAGGTTGGTATACTTGTAATTCTCCAGTTTTGTAGTTGGAAAACCAAGACGCACAAAATCAGCAAAGGCGGCTTCTCGTTTTGCATTTATTATAGGTGCCGAATGTTTTTCAATCATTGACTTGGTTGAATTATATATGTCGGCGTATTGTTGGTGTATCATTTATGAATGATTTATTGTTTTTATTGGAATTAAAGAAAATTTGCCATTTTTATCTTGTTTAATTAGATAAAATAACTTACTTTTTTTATTTATGAAAATATCTTCATACTCATATTCATCAGGAATTTTAGGTAAAAACTCAGCTATTGCATCCAATGATGTGAAATTTCTATCGCAAAAATTAAATAAAAAATCGTATTGCTTTACATCAATCCCATCTATTATTTTCTTTGTTTCAAAATATATACTTTTATCATCTTTTGAATATTCGCTTCGCGGTGTAATTTCAAAAGTTTCAGGATTAGCATCTTCTATTCGTTCGCCTTTATAATAAACATAATTTTTATCTTTGGCAAAATGCAAATTACCACCATGGATCCATTTGGAATGTGCAGGTTGAGGTAAATCTATAATTTGAAAAGTTAAATTATCAACATCAACAATTTCTCTATCTTGACTTCTACCATAACCAAAATACCATTTCTCATCTTTCTGATAATAACGCTCTATTATAATGCTAAGCGAAAAAACAGAAAATGAAATGAACATACATACGCTGATATATAATAATCTCTTCATAATCAAATAATTTTCAAAAGTTCTACCTGCTTTATCTCCATTTTAGAAAAAGCAAATAATTTCTTTCCCAAATCTTTAAGTGATGCGCCTATATGATATACTTCATCATCAATAATCAAAAATCGGTCGTGAAAAGAAGTTGATTCCTTGATATCAATAAGCTTGTATTGAGCATTGTGTTTTGTTAAATCTAATTGTAGCTGTGCAGAGATTTGCTTTGTATAAATTTCTGCACTGACTCTGTCTTGACGTTTCGATAAGAGAAGCAGGATGGTTTCGTCGATATAATTATCAATCAAAATAATTGTTTTCTTTGCCGATTTTATAAGATCTGAAGCAAAAACATAAGCGTCGAAAATTTGCCCTTCGAAAAATATTCCTTGAATAGGTGGCAAAGAAGTGCGGACAAAGAAATCTATCTTCTTTTCATTTTCTGCTACACGATTTTCCAATTTTTCAAATCTTTCGTGCATAGCATAACCTTTTAGGATATAATCTTTTAAAATGCGATTAGCCCAAATACGAAACTGTGTACCTCGCTGAGACTTAACTCGGTAACCAACCGAAATAATTACATCAAGACTGTAAAAAGCAGTTGGCCGATCAGAAAAAGCAATTTGCAAAAAATGCAAATTGCTTTTTTCGTCTAATTCACCTTCTTGAAAAATATTTCTAATGTGGCGAGAAATTACAGATACATGCCTTTCAAAAAGAACTTCCATTTGCGCTTGTGTAAGCCAAACTGTTTCATCTTCAACTCTAACTTCAACTTCTACCGAATTATTAGGTTGATATAATATTATTTCACTCTTATTCATAAAATGTTTGCTTTCATTTGTCAAAACTGCATTTTAACAAGATATTTTTGATTACCTTACAATTTTATAAATCGGATAAATCCTAAAAATCAAGGTTAGACATTTTCTTTTTTAATCCAGTCATACCCTTTTTCTTCCAATTCCAATGCCAGCTCCGGACCGCCGGTTTTTACAATCCTGCCTTGGTAAAGCACATGTACAATATCCGGTTTAATGTAATCCAATAAACGTTGATAGTGCGTAATTACAATGGTAGAATTATGTGGACTTTTTAGTTTATTTACTCCGTTGGCCACAATACGCAAAGCATCAATATCCAATCCGGAGTCGGTTTCGTCCAAAATAGCCAGGCGAGGTTCAAGCATCGCCATTTGAAATATTTCATTCCTTTTCTTTTCACCTCCCGAAAAACCTTCGTTTACAGAGCGATTAGTAAGATTATTGTCCATTTCTACAAACTCTTTGCGTTCGCGCATCAGTTTCAGGAAATCGGAAGCGCTCATGGGTGGCAATCCTTTGTATTTGCGGTGCTCATTTACAGCGGCACGCATAAAGTTAACCATGCTTACGCCTTGTATTTCTACCGGATACTGGAAACTAAGAAAAATTCCTTCGCGTGAACGGTCTTCGGGCGAAAGTTCCAACAAGTTTTTACCTAAAAAATTAACACTTCCTTGGGTTACCGTGAAGTTCGGATTTCCGGCCAATACCGATGATAATGTACTTTTTCCGGAACCGTTGGGCCCCATAATGGCATGTACTTCGCCTTCATTGATGGTAAGGTTTATTCCTTTTAATATCTCTTTGCCGTTGATGTTGGCATGCAGGTCTTTTATTTCTAACATAATTAATTGTTCATTATTAATTGTTCATTATCCAACGCTTCCCTCCAGGCTCACTTGTAATAACTTTTGTGCTTCTACGGCAAATTCCATGGGTAGCTTGTTTAGCACCTCTTTGGCATAACCGTTTACAATAAGCCCAATGGCATCTTCTGTTTTGATGCCCCGTTGGTTACAGTAAAATATCTGATCTTCGCTAATTTTAGAAGTGGTGGCTTCATGTTCCACAATGGCTGTATCGTTGGTTACTTCCATATAAGGAAAGGTATGTGCCCCGCATTTATCGCCCAGTAATAGGCTGTCGCATTGAGAGAAGTTACGCGCGTTGTCGGCATTTCTCGTTACTTTTACTAATCCGCGGTATGAGTTTTGGCTGACACCTCCCGAAATACCTTTGGACACAATATGGCTTTTGGTATTTTTGCCGATATGAATCATTTTGGTTCCCGTATCAGCCTGTTGATGATTATTGGTTACAGCTACCGAGTAAAATTCGGCAGAAGAATGATCCCCTTGCAAAATACAACTTGGGTATTTCCACGTAATGGCCGAACCTGTTTCCACCTGCGTCCATGAAAGTTTGGCATAATCTCCCTTGCAAATACCGCGTTTGGTTACAAAGTTATAAATACCTCCATTGCCGTTCTTATCGCCTGGATACCAATTTTGAACAGTGGAATATTTTACTTCGGCGCGCTCGTGTATGATAATTTCCACAATGGCGGCATGCAGTTGGTTTTCGTCGCGTTGAGGAGCCGTACAGCCTTCAAGATACGAAACATACGATTCTTCATCGGCAATAATCAGCGTACGCTCAAATTGACCTGTGTTGGCTGCATTGATGCGGAAATAAGTAGAGAGTTCCATCGGGCAGCGAACGCCTTTGGGTATATATACAAAAGAACCGTCGCTGAACACAGCCGTATTTAAGGCTGCAAAATAATTATCTGTATAAGGCACTACCGAACCCAGGTATTTTTGTACTAGATCCGGATGGTGTTCTACCGCTTCGGAAAAAGAGCAGAAAATAATTCCCTTTTCCATCAAACTTTCCTTGAAAGTAGTTTTTACAGAAATACTATCCATTACCGCATCTACAGCCACACCACTCAAAGCCATTCGTTCTTCCAACGGAATACCCAGTTTGTCGAATGTTTTGATAATTTCCGGATCTACCTCGTCCATGCTTTTTAGCTTCTTTTTGGGTGCGGCAAAGTAGGAAATAGCTTGATAGTCAATTTCAGGAATAGTGAGATGCGCCCAAGTAGGCATTTTCATGGTTAGCCAGTGGCGATAAGCCTTTAAGCGGAATTCCAATAACCATTCCGGCTCATTCTTCTTTTTTGAAATAAGGCGTACAACATCTTCGTTTAATCCTTTGGGTATGATTTCCGAATCAATATCCGAAGTAAAACCATATTTGTAGCCTTCGTCGTTTTGTATATCTTGTATTATATCGTCGGACATATAATGTTTCTGATCTTGATTTTTGCAAAAATACAAAATAAGATTGCTATCGTAAAGAAAAAGGTATTTTATATTCAAGTAATTCAAGCATGTTTTATAAATCAATTTATTTTTAAGAACAATTAATTGTTCTTATTTTTAATAGTGATTATATTTGCAGAAAAATATACAAATGGAACTTCAGGTTATTCAGAATAGAATTTATGAAATAAGAGGATGTAAGGTGATGTTGGATTTCGATCTGGCAGAACTTTACCAGGTTGAAACTAAATATTTGAAACGTGCGGTCAGGAATAATATACAGCGTTTTCCTGATGACTTTATGTTTGAACTAACT
>JAVBUB010000182.1:0-3863 GCA_031555675.1 Paludibacteraceae bacterium
TTGCAGTTTAACCCTTATTCCACTAAATGGTAAAAATCGAGCAATAACCTGCAAGAAATGATCCATGGTTCTTCGATACAAAAAACGTTCTTTAGCCAAAAAACCTGTATAACCATGTTCTTTGGCTGTGCGTTTCCATGCTTGTAGAAATGAACGTTCTACATGATTGGGTAATGCGCGCTTTTCTAATGTTAAATAATCTTTCATTTTTTATTTTAAAATAAACCGCCGTTTATATCCAACGAAGTTCCAGTAGTAAACTCAGAATCAATCAAATATTTCACAGCTTTGTATATATCTTCGGGATTTCCCAATTTTTGCGCCGGTATTTGCTTTTTTATATCCGATAACACACTTTCGGGTACATCATTCAATGTCATTCCAATATTGAAGTATCCCAAGTTTATGTTATTGATGGTAATGTTGTTTTTGGCATTTTCTACGGCAATGGCCTTTGCCATTCCCCAAAGTGCGGCTTTAGAAGCAGCATAAGCACTCGTTCCGGCAAGGCCTTTTTGTGCTAAAATAGAAGAAAAATTAATAATTCTTCCATATTTTTTTTCATGCATAAATGGTAAAACGGCATTAATGGCTGCAAATGTTCCTATCAGATTTACATCAATCAGGTACTTCCACTTTTGCACATCAGCTTTTCGAGCAATAGTATTGTAATTAACACTAGCGCAGTTAATTAAAACAATTTCATCATCGTTGCTAACCAAACTGTCTACCCAACCTTTTACTTCTTTATCGTTGGCTACATCTACCTTTTCGAAATCTTGCTCATATTTTTCCAATGGCAATGTTGAACTGTATGTACCAAAAACCCGAAATCCTTCTGTTTTAAACTTTTCAAATAAATAAAAACCTATACCCTTGGATGCACCGGTTATTAATATTTTCATACATTTCTATTTTATAAATTTTCAATAATCTTTACTATCCTATCAGCTGTTTCCCCATCCCAAAATTTAGGACGATTTCCTGTTTTTCCTTTTCCTTGTAAAATCAGCTCGATTTCCGGTATGATATCTTCCGTTTTTATTAATTTATTACTTCCTTCCCACACTGTTACAGGTCGTTCGGTATTGGGACGAACAGTTAAACAAGGAATATTCATATAGGTAGTTTCTTCTTGAATTCCTCCGGAGTCTGTCAATGCAAATTTAGCATGTTGTACTAAATTTACAAACTGTAAATATCCCAAAGGTTCTATAAAATATAAATGAGTAAAACTGTCTATCAATTGTTGCAAACCAAAAGCCTGTATATTTTTATAGGTTCTCGGATGTACAGGGAATACCAACGGTATTTTATTTGATACCTCTCCCCAGATTTTAACTAAAGTTGTCAGCGATTCCTTGTCATCAACATTGGACGGACGGTGAAAAGTCATCACGCCATAATTGTTCTTGATAAAGTCTTTAGTTAATTCTATTTCCTTATCTCTATTGAGTAATTTGAATTTCATCTGGCTTTGAGCTGCTTTATTCTTATTGGCAACCAAAGAATCTATCATTAAGTTTCCTACCATAAATATTTTTCCGGCAGGAATGCCTTCTTTCAATAAGTTTTCGTCGGCATCTTTACTTGTCGTTAAAAATACATCGCTAATAGCATCGGTTACCAAGCGGTTTATTTCTTCAGGCATAGTACGGTCGTTGCTGCGCAAACCTGCTTCGTAGTGAATGGTTTTAATATTCAACTTGGCGGCTACCATGGTACATGCTGCGGTGCTGTTTACATCACCGACAACTAATACATAATCCGGTTTTTCATCTAAACATACTTTTTCAAATCCTTCCATGATACGGGCTGTTTGCACGGCATGGCTGGCCGAACCTACTTCCAGATTTATATCGGGATTGGGAATATTTAATTCTTCAAAAAACTGTCCGGACATTTTCACATCATAGTGTTGTCCGGTATGTACCAATATTGGTTGTATATTTTTGTTGCCTTTTAATGCGTGCATTAAAGGGGCTATCTTCATAAAATTGGGGCGTGCACCGGCTACAAGGATTAGTTTTTTCATTATGTGATTTATATTGATGGTTGCATATTTTTAAATATGCTCAAATAAATAGCTGATATTATATTTATAACATTTTTCTTTTTACCTTTCTTCAAATTTGCAGCAATAACACCAAACAAACTGCCGGAAGAATGCTCCCAAGTCAACCTGCACTTATAGCAGCATGGATCTGAACACATAACAAAATCAGGATTCTCTTTGCCCAAATTAAGTTCGGCATTTAATGTTTTTTGCATGTCAGACAACATCGCCTCTGCATTACCAACATGACCTTTTTTGATTATGCAACCTTGTTGCTCATATATCGGTAAAAGATTATTAAATGATTTTCGACAACCTGTAGGCCAATTAACAACAAACGTTTTTAACTTGTTATCTCTATAATAATCAATACCTCCTTTCAAGAGATTTTGCTTATATCCTAATATATCAATTGCAACATGGGTTGTACCAACACCTACAACTTTATCCGGGCTTCCAATACGCAAATTTTTCGCATTCATCTTAGCCATTTGATGCAAGACACCATATGGACGCGAATCAATATCATGAGACAATACAATATTGGCATTTTTACCAATTGCCACAAATTTTTGAATAGGATGAGGGCTTCGTAAACTTAATGGATTTTGTAACATGGTATTAGCCACAACACCAGCATAAGAAGGCGTTTCTTCTGTTGATATCTTTCCTGTATGCTTTTTTAATGGATATAATAATTTACTCTTAACAAAAGCATCCGAAACAATTGTTCCCGATTCTCCTACAACATCCAATAAAGCATCTATCAACGTTTTTATCCCTCCTTCAATTTTTCCGATAGACTTATAGGATATTTTAACATTTAAGATATCCCCGGGATTAATTCCCATAGCTTTTAAATCTGATATGAGATCTTGTTTTGTAATTATTCTTTCATTCATTTTGACTGTTTTTTTAAGATATTTTTTGCCATTCTTACCATAGGAGGCCCTATAAATTTATTATCTTTCACAGCAACTCCTTTTCCCTGTCTGATTGCCTCTTCTGATAATGATATCATTTCTTTGGCCCATTGAATTTCGGATTCTGAAGGAGAATAATATTGATGAACCAAAGGTATTTCTTTGGGGTTTAGTATCAGCATACCACTATAACCAAGTTTTTTACTTAAAATCAGGTTTTTCTCCAAATCTTCCAAATCATGGACCTTAATATGAACTGTATCAATCGGTTCAATACCAGAAGCCCTGGCAGCCATGGCAATCATTGCTCTTGCAGAAAAGATACTATTACCCGACGAATCATGTTCTCCCTGTAGGTCTGTAATAAAATCCTCGCAGCCAAAAGCTACTGCTACCACTCGATTAAGGCAGGCAGAACAGATTTCCATAATATTCATGACTGCACTTGTGGTTTCTATTAGTGGTATTATTTTAAATGTACCTATTGGAAAACCTTTTTCATATTCGATGGTTTCCAGTAGCTTTCCAAAAAAATAAATATCCTCACCTCTCTGGGCTTTGGGGTATGTAAAACCTGTTATTCCATCAATTGTCAATTGATATACATCTTGCAACAAATGTCCACTTTCCCTGTCATTAACACGAGGGTATAAGATTTTATTCTTAAACTTACCTTCTTTAATATAAGCTTTGATATTATCTCTTGCCTTTTGCTTGTTTTCTACTGGCAAAACCGAATCTTCAATGTCCAACAATAAAACATCTGCCTCAGATCTTGCTGCACTATCCATAAGCCGTTCATTATGGGCAGGTACAAACATTAAACTTCTACATGCATGTTTACATTCCATAAGTATCTTGTTTTTTTACTAAAACTTTCCGTC
>JAVBUB010000103.1:0-8153 GCA_031555675.1 Paludibacteraceae bacterium
TTATAAAATTAGTAGAGAAACGCAGTTTATCGAAAAATTTTATGAAACAAAAAACAGCCTATTTATAGGCGTAGTTTTTATAGCTTTTTACAATTCGGCTAGAACATGGGATGGCCGAAGGCAATCCCATGTCTCTCCATAAAAATTACAACACTATTTATTTTTCACTTCCAACAATTGATTTTGAATTACTGATTAGAGAAAATTTGAAAACCGTTGTATGCTTCCATACCATGTTCGCTCAAATCTAAGCCACGTAATTCTTGCGACTCTTGAACTCTTAGTCCCATAATCTTTTTAACTGCAAGAAAGATTGCAAATGCGCTTGTAAAGCTTGTAAGCCCCACTGCAATAACGCCAAGCAGCTGTATCATAAAAGACTTTTCCGGAACAAAAATACCAACTGCAAGAGTGCCCCAAATTCCGCAAACTAAGTGAACTGAAAGCACACCCACCGGGTCGTCTAAGTGCATTTTGTCAAAGAAGTAAACTGCAAACACAACAAGCACGCCCGACACAACGCCTATCGCACAAGCGGCATTTATAGAGACCACGTCTGCGCCTGCAGTAACACCAACAAGCCCCGCCAAACATCCGTTAAGTATCATAGACAAGTCTGGTCTTTTTTGTATTATCCAAGATGTTGCAAGAGCAGCAAGTATGCCGGTTGCTCCGCCTAATGCAGTTGTAACAAAGACATAAGAAACTGCTACAGGATCTGCTGAAAATACTGAGCCTCCATTAAATCCAAACCAACCTAGGAAAAGTAGAAATACCCCCAAGGTGGCAAATCCTAAATTGTGCCCGGGAATTGCATGAGCCTTGCCATTTACAAATTTTCCTATGCGCGGACCTACTAAGATTATCCCCGCCAAAGCAGCCCAGCCGCCTACGCTGTGCACAAATGTAGAGCCTGCTAAATCGTAAAAGCCAATTCTTGAAAGCCAGCCGCCGCCCCAGCCCCAAGAGCCTATCACAGTGTAAACCAGCAAAATAAATACGCATGAAAATGCAAAAAATGACGAAAGTTTTGTTCTGCCCGCAATAGCTCCTGAAACTATTGTTGCACTGGTTGCACAAAACATTCCCTGGAATATAAAATCAGTCCAGTATGTATATTTGCCGCCGTTGTAGGCAATGGCTTCTCCTACAGGGCAATCTAAGCCAAAGCCGGTGCAGGCAAAAATTCCGTCTAAGAGCCAGGTTTCGCCGGGATACAGCTAATGCAATCTCACACATTTCAAAAGTTAGGTGTCCTCTTGCAAGTTTCAGAATAACGTTATTTATCCTATCAACATCTATTGTTATAATTCCCTTTTCAAGGTCGAAAGATGATTTTATTTTTTCATGCAGTTTTAAATGCCTTTTCAATATTTTCTTGATTTTGTCTCGTTCTATTACATCGAGTTCAAATGAATTACATCTGAAGCACTCGATTAACGCGGACACATACTCTTCATCTTTTGAAAATGAAGAATTACACTCTTTACAGGAGTAAGTTATCGGTAAATTCTCCGGCAAAGGGACGTCTAAAAATACTTTCGATGGACTATGTTCTCTCGTTAAATTAAATTCAGCATTATTGCAATATATGCAAAATGATATTTTCCTAGGATCCCCTATAAATTCGCGATGTCTTGGCATTATTACAAATTTGCAATTTGATCGGAAATTTTCGCTAATTCGGATTTGAAAAAATGACGATCAAAATAAGCGATTGGTTTGATTCCTCCGATAATGTTTAAATGTTTAGTCACGAATCTGGTTTTATCTTCAAATTTAATTGCAAATAAAGGTTCATTTTCATGAATGAACTCTAATATCCCCAATACAGCTTCTTTGTGACGCCCCAATTTATAAGTGCCAAGAGTACGAGTAGGAAAATCCAATTGCCGGAATAGAATTTTAGTCAACTCGTATTTTTCTTCCCCCTTAGATTCATCCACCGACAAATAAACAGCCCACCATAGTCCCGATAAAGCATGGCGCAATAAACTACTTTGAGCAGATGAAGCGAGAAACCAGTGATCCAATATGTATTTTGAAGGGTTCGAGGATTTTCCAAGATAGGCATCATCCCATCTTTTTATCATATAGGGATAAAGATCAACATGTGCCAAATAAACCCACAACCGTGGGTCGGCAGCTTGAATTAGTTTTAAATCCTTAAAGGCTTCATATATTGAAACGGCGGAGTTAAAATCATCGTTGGCATCGTCCAGTCTGGTAAGCAGCATTGGCGCAGCTTCAATATTTGGGATGATAAGGGTTTGAGTTTTATCGTAAACGAAATTGCCACTTCTATAATGATCTACTGATGCCCCAGAAGAAATATCTTGCTTAAGTTTTGTAACATAGCGGTCTTTAAACAATTGTTGCTTTAACATGTCATTCCTCTTCTGTGTCGGGTGCGTTTACAATTGTGTTTATACTGTTTAGCATGCGCTCGAATGGATTTCCAAGCAGTTGCTGGGCAATTTCATTAATGCTTTCCTTATCGCTTATATTAAGATTTTTCAAGCCGTCTTCATTTTCCAACCGGTATTTAATAGCCTTAGCCCATCGAAAATCTTCATGTTCTTTAAGGTTTTGCAGCCCCACCAAAAGGGTATTCAGCACAACAGATGAATGAAAAAGAGGAGAGAATTTTTCTTCCTTACATATAGCATCCTTGCGATATATTTGATACTGTTTCGTTGGTAGTTTTACTTCAATTTTATCTTTCTTCAGATCTATCGCCATATAATCGGCTTTTTCATCTTCTATAATTTCCATGAAAGATGAAACAGATTTTAATTTTTCATATTTTATATCGGCATCAAATGAAAATTCATTAAAAAAAGCTAAAATATCGCCTTTTTCAAGATTGAAAAAATAACCATCATAATCTGGATGAGCGCTCGAATTTGAATACTTTTCAATGTTTTCATTTGCAACCAAGAAGCAGGCAAATTCCACACTTCCTTTGACATCTTTTCTGTCAATTTCGAAATTTATTTCGCCTGACTCACTCGAGAAAAATTTTCTATAAAGGGTATTGGTACATGTTACCTCACATGCATATTCGGCTTTTTTATTATCGACCAGTCGCTCCAAGTCGGAGTTTTCAATTTTCATTCTTAAAGCTATCGAGTAAAAATCTTGCGTTGGTGTTATCTCAGATAACAGCAATTCTGCCTTGCCATTTATCTCATCTCTTAACCCCAAAACGGGATGTCTGAATCTTACATCATTGAATTTCATATGCCTTAAGTTTTACAGAATGCCTCAAATTGTCCGAAAAACGAACCTTTATCTTATTTGATCCTCTCGAAAGTGACACGTTATTGATTAAGTTACCTATTGGGCTGCCCAAATCACAAAAGTTAATGTCAATTCCATTTTCTCCTCCATCATCAGCGCCTACAAACAACTCCAACTGTGCATTTTCAATTTGCCTGTCGGAAATTAGAATTAGAATGTGATACAATTGATTTCCTTCACTTTGTGCCAAAACCCTAAGCCCTATTTTAATTGGGATTCTTGCGGATTTACCTTCGTCATTTTCCTTGCCTTGAAGGGGAATCGGTTTTGGAGATGGTTCTGGATGCGGATTTGGAGATGGATTTGGTACATATATAGTACCTATTTTCTCGCCTTCCGCCTCCATTTCAAATTTTTTTTCTTCTTTTATTGGTGACTTGGGATTAATTGTCGGTTTGATTCTAATTGGGCATTTTTTATCGGTAGTGGTCGACCCTGTCTCTATATCGGATATCCCCCCAGATCTGTCTCCATAAACGTTACTGGATGCATTACCAGCTCCTTCTAATTTTTCGTCGTTTTCAAGCAAATCTTCCGGAATGAATAGGTATTCCTCTAAACCCCAAATGTTGATCTTTTTATTTGGGTTAGTTTTTGCCAAAGATTCTAAATTTTTATTTATGAAATTTTCAATTTCCCTTAGTGCATCTCGGGCCGTTTTAGCGGGATTCCCTTTGTCTTGTGGATAATTTTCTTTTTCCCACACGCTATGGGAAGGATTTTCCATAAGTCTCAATATTTCATTTCCTTTGTCATTTTCACAAATGAAAACGGCTGCGTATCCGTTTATTTTACGAGTACCTTTTTTGAATACAACCATTTTAGGTTTTCTAAAGTATGCAGTTCTATTTGGTAAACCCTTTTCCAAATAAACATATAACTCTACGCTTCCCAAAGTTTCCAGTTCATCTTTAAAGCATAAGAAATTGTCTGTTTCATTAGCATATTTGACCGCTTTTAAGTATGATGTCGGATTCCAGGCATCCATTTCCGCAAGAGCGCCTTCGGATCCATCGGAAGAAAAATTTCGGCTGATTACATTTTCAAGATTTTCTTTATGTATGACAAGCCCATCTATTTCAACGACCAATTTACCGTGGTAAATGGCAAGCCAGAAATTATTGAGAACAGATTTAATCATCAAATCTTTATGATTTTTCACATCCCAAAGACCGATTACATTTACATCTGTTCCGATTTCATCTCGCTTAAAAATTTCAGGTATTGAGTCCTCGTCGCATGTCGGTTCTCCATTGTTATTGTCGTAGTAACCATATGCGGTTAATATTTCCCCCGAATCACTTTTATGGGTTGTTAAAATCGTTGATCCTTCAAAACAGAATCTTTCCAAATTAGTTTTCGTGGAAACGATAATTGTTTTTATTGGTGAAAGCGTATAATAGGCTCCCTTACCAAATCCAAAAGAACCTCCAGAACCATGACTTTTAGCACTCACACCTCCTGCCCGAAGAAAGGCATAAAATGGCGATTTTGTATTTCTCACGCTGGCATCATAATCCATGCCCACTGTATTATAATCTGAAATTTTCAAGCACGACAGAGATTCTGACGCGGACTCCAAATATGAACTCATATCCCCAAACAATCTTTTGGCATTATCATTGTCACTATAATATTCTGCAGATTGTTTAATGTGCGATTCTATGTCAAAAAGATGTGGAAAATCCGCTTTTTTTAAATGGAAAAACGTGAATTTAACTTTGACGGGATTATCTGCGTCATCAACGGCATCAAGTGAGTTCTGAATGGACTCCCGAACGATGGAAGAATACGGCCTACCTTTAAAGTTTTCATTAATGGGATCGTTAGGTCCAACATCTCTTCCCCCTTCTGGTTTGAAGTGCCATTTACATTTTTTTTCCATAATATTAATTTTCTATAACATAAAGGTAATTTATATGCATTCAAATGTAATGCAATATTTTTTATCGAAAATCTGGTATGCGATCCTTTATAGCATGGCCAAGATGACTCTTCCAAGTTGTTTTTGGGGATGTTTTTTCAATTGACATTCTTTAATTCTTATGACCTTCCAACCAAGATGGCGCAAATGATTTGAGACTTCTTTATCGCGTTTTTTATTGCGAGAGATTTTCCTTTCCCAAAAAGTTTTATTCGTATTTGGTGTTTTTTTGCAATAGACACAGCCGTGCCAAAAACATCCGTCAACAAAAATGGCTATTTTCTTTTTTGGAAAAACAAAATCTGGTTTCCCGAAAATTTTAAAATTCCTACGCCACCCAATAATACGATTCTCTTTAAACAATGCCGCAAGACGCAGTTCCGTGGAAAGCCCGTTCTTAGATTTTATGCTAGACATAATTTCAGAACGTTTGGCTTTGTCAAAAACATCGGGCATGAAATTTTACTTTTGAGCAAACGAAATTATATTTCCTAAACGTCTTGCATATTCGGGAGGAACGGCATTGCCTATAAGTTTTGCGGTTGATGCGATAGATTTAGTTTTAAATATGTAATTCTTCGGGAAAGTTTGAAGTGTAGCGCCTTCTCTTAGGGATAGTGCTCTGTTTTCTTCAGGATGGGCAAACCTACCATTCGAAATGCTGAAAAATTTTGTCGTTATAGTGGATGCCGGCTTATCCCATGACATCCGACCAAATGTATCCACAAAACTGTCATCCTTACCTTTAAAGCACTCCAATTGAAGTTCGGGATCGTCTTTCCAATCAATACGACTACCGCCATTTTTACGCGTCGCATTCAATCGTTTTATGCTTATATCACTTAATCCTGCAACAGTATGATTAAAAGAAGTATCGTCACGATGTCCAGCGGAAACTTTATTAAACCCTTTTTCAATACCTATGAAATCTTTTAAGATGGATCTTTTCCTGCTTTCTTTGGGAAGTTTGATTTCTTCAAGGCGCGATGCTATTAACGAAAATCTCTTTCTTGTTTGCGGAACACCATAATAACTTAAATCTATTATTTTCCATTCATATTTATATCTAGCATTATCGAGTTTCTGAAGAAAATCATCAAGAACGCTTTCTTTGTTTGTTTTGATACCTGGAACGTTTTCAACAAGAACATATCCAGGATTATAATATTCGACAAAGCTCCAAAAATCCATGAGCAAATTCTTAGACTTTGAGGACTTTGTTTTATCCGTGTTTATTATGCTGTAAAACTGGCAAGGGCTACATCCAACTAAAATCAAGTTATCGTCATTCTTGCTTAATTCAAAATTTTCTTTAAAATAATTGAGAGGCAACGAAGTTATGTCCGCATGTACAAACTTTGAATTGATATTGTTTGCTTCGTAAGTTTCTTTACAGTCAATATCAAAATCAACTCCAGCGATCACATTGATTCCCGCCTTGCGAAGTCCACATGTCATACCGCCACCTCCACAAAAAAAGTCTATTGCCTTTAAGCCTAGCATATTTTTTACTTATTTTTTTATGACGTGCATAATGTCCATCAAAAAATTATTGTCAATTTCTTAATAGAGGAACAATACTTCAGAGCCGTGCCCGCCATCCCTGCCGTCTTTTTTGGGAGTAAAAGATTCCTTTAGACCTTCTCTAGATATATGACAATAGAAGCCACCTATCCCCGGCGGGTTGGAGAACAAATAACTTTTATCTCTTTGAGGCTATTGACCAACGAAACAATGCAAGAATCGTCAACCCGACTTGCGATAATAGAAGTTTAATAAGCCTCCGAGCCGTTCACTTTTTACGATCAGTTTCTTGTCATCCCCTGATTTGTAGAGGAATTCTAAGGCATTATCATTTTTTGTCAAATTCAAATACTCTTTGAACTTATTTTCATCTGGAGATACCAACTCATTATCTAAATTTTGGTGCGGCCGTTCAGTATTGTAATATTCAGCATATTCATTAACAGTTTTGCGTAACATACCATCTCCAAAGAAAATCAAATGATTCAAACATTTAATCTTAATGCTCTTAACAAATCTCTCTGCATAAGGATTGCATACAGACGATGACACTTGTTTTACTTCAAGATCTAACCAGTTCAAAATACTTCGAAACTTTCTAGTATATGCAAATGTGTTTTCGCCATCATGCTTAAACAAAGGGTTTGCGGGCGAGCTTGCCCGAGGTGGTAAGTTTATACAAATTCGCAACTTGCCGATAAATCAATAAGTTGCGAACGTAAATTGACAGAGATAACGCTCCAGAAAACACGTCACATTGGTCGTATTTTCAAGAAGATAAAAATCTCCAAAATCGGCAATACGGCAAATGTGTCTATCTTGCCAAATGTTTATAACCCAATTTATCTAATTTCAAAAGTTTAACACCCGCTGTTTCATTTTCTGTAAAACAGGGATTGTGAATGAACCAATGCGAATATTATCGCACTATTTTTCAGAAATTAATGAATCATTTTTCGTTTGAAACATTTCTTATATAGAAATTTTAGACTTTGAATAATCGACCTTCTTTTAAGAGCCTTATTTATCTTATAATAATCCTCTATCAAAAAATCATTATGCCAAATTATTTTATTTCTTTTAATCCAATAATGCGATTGGCATGGAAAATCCCAATTGCCAATAGATGGGTGCAAAGAAATCGTTTCTCCGTCAAAAGTTAAATTCCATTCGCTTGGTCTTATAGGTGTGACGACTTCTCGTCCACACCCGCAAACACATAAATGAGAAGCTACCGTATATTCCATCGAAATATACAATATATATTAATAAGTTCAGAGTAATCCGAACTTGGTTTAAGGATCGGGTTTATCATTCAAAAGCCAACTACATACATGAGGGCATGCCCTCATGTCGCGGCTGTGCGTCTGCTGATGTCGTATTTTACGACTATTACAGGCGC
>JAVBUB010000150.1:0-11124 GCA_031555675.1 Paludibacteraceae bacterium
ATGTCTTTGTAAAGAACAGTCATGGGAAACCATCGCCCTTCAATTTTTTGTACATCACTTAATTCCATGCGTTTTAATAACTGACCACTTTTGGCATAGAGCTCTTGTTGCAATGGAATGTATCTCTCCTGATCTACCCAAATTTTCTGAGAATAATAGGCTGCATCTTCTACTTTGGCTGTGAGTTTCAATACATATACAGGGCGATCGTTTAGCGTTTCTTTGCCTGTCAACTGCGCGGTATATACATCTTGCAGTTTGCGGTCGTCCATCATATCTTCATACGAAAGGTCGGAACCCATCACGGACTGGCGCAATAAGTGTCCGGAAATCTGAATAGTGCGGTCGGTAGAAGGGGAATATATCCATAATTGTCCTTCGAGTTTCAGCATCTTGGTTCCTTTTTCGCTGGCCGGAGAGAGATATTCGGTAAATGATTTTTTTGTTCCTTCGGAATAGGATTGTGATTCGATGGTTCTGCTGGTTCTTTTTCCGTAAATAGTCATGGAAGATTTAAAGACGCGGTTATCTGCCGACATATTTTGGTCTATTTTATTCAATATTTCGGTTGCATTTTGAGCAAATATGCTCATTCCGAAAAGGATAACTGACAGGGTTGTTAATAGTTTTTTCATGGTTTTGAGTTTTATTTTGTTTCCCACAAAGACACAAAGAACACAAAGCCTCATTCTTCTTTTAGGGATACTAAAGATATTGTTAATTCTTAATTGTTTACGCCTCCAACTCCTTAAACAGTTCGGCGGTTTTACGTTTGTAAATAGCTATTCCCGACAGGGCATTTCCTAATACCATGGATAGTAATCCGGGAATAAATCCGATATAAAAAGCGGCAGGGGTTATGGTGGCACGCATTACTTGTGGCATCATGAGCGACGAATTGGCAAGCATGTTGCCCATATTGATGCCGACTTCCTGCATATAATAGGAACCTGCCAGTCCTATCAACGTACCGATAACAGAACCGATAATACCAATGAGTATGGCTTCGTAAATAAGGGAAAGGTATATTTTCTTTTTCTCTTCTCCAAGCGCCAGGCGAATGCCAAATTCGTTATAACGGCGCAAGCCTCCAATCAATCCGGCGTTCCACAAAACAATGGACATGGCCAACACAAATACGCCTACCATAATACCGCTCATAGTAGCGCTATAGTCGAGGTATTGAGCCATACCTTCCTGTTCCCTGAGGGTAATCATGACGGGAGCAAATTCGTCGGGATCGTTTGCATGTTGCTGATTGAAATCGTTGGTTATTATTGGGGCTTCTTCCTGATTATAGCTTATAGGAAAATAACCGAGTATTTCGCCTGCGGCATCATCCATCGTCAAGGCTTGTTGAGCATCTTTAATATCGATAATAATAGCGCCGCGATCCAGGGCAGAAGAGCCGAAGCGTACGGTTCCCGCCACACGGAAATTATAGAAGGCCATGCTTCCATCCATGGTTGTGCCGAAAAAGGTAAATTCATCACCGGGTTTCACATTGTATTTTTGGGCAAAATCGGCAGTAATGAGGGCATCACCGGGTTGTTGCGGATATTTTCCGTCTACAATGGAAGCTTCGATATTAAATCTATCTTTCTCTTTACTTCCGGGAGAGAACAAATCAATGCCCCACCCTACTACAGGTCCTTGCACACGGGTTTCGCCATTGGCATCGGGGAAATCAATTAAACCGCCAAAGCGGATACGTTGCACCCAATCTAATTGGGGATAATCTTTTTTAAGCACGTTTGTCAAGGAACCGGCACCGATAATAGCGAGGTCGTTGGGCATTTGCTGGCGGTCTTTTTCATAGGCACGCGTCATTACTTTCAGGTGTCCGGTATTGAAATTGGCGCTCATTTCGATGGAATCGTTCAGGGCTCCTGTGATCCAACATACCAGAAAAACGGTAAGGAAAACGCCTATGGCCACCACAATAATGGGAAGCAGGCTCCGGCTTTTATCTCGTAATATTCCTTTTAATAGAAATTTTATCATATCATTTAGAATTATGAATTCATAATTTAGAATTAATCAAAGAAAAATCTATGCATTATCCACCTCTTAATTATTAATTTTTCATTGTTAATTATTAATTGGTTATTGTATTTTCCCTTTTATGGCATCGGTGGGTTTCATTTTTGATATTTTCCGGGCCGGGATATAACTTACCAATGTAGCGGAAATTACTACCACTAAAATGGTAATGGTAACCCTGGATATATTATACACAGGAATAATAGCATTGGATATGGCTATGCCCGAAGAGTCTATGGCATCGGGCATAGGAATACCGGCTTTGTGCATATAGGCCAGAAATGGAATGCCGTACACACAAGCCATTAATACGGACAGCACGCTGATAACGGTTCCTTCGACGGTAAATATGCCTGTTACCTGACTGCGCGTCATACCGAGTGCAATATAGGTTCCGATTTCTTTCTGACGTCGGAAAATAGAGAGCACTTGTGTATCGAAAACGGCCAGCAAGGCAATACTTAACAGAATAAGGTTAATAATGGTTGATGTTACATTTTCCATGGCCATCATATCGTCTATATCTTTGAGCAAAAATTTATAGTCTTTGAATTGCCATATTTCCATACTTTTTCCGTGAAACGGGACATTAGAAACAAACATGGTGGCTTCGCCGGACATGCCGGTCATTTGCTGGAGGTTACCGAGCGAAATCCAGATTTGGCCGTCGTCTACCGAAGGTACATCGCAATGGAATACACCGGCTATAGTGAGTTCCCGGGCATCGAATGTTCCGTTTTTATCGCGCCAGCGTACTAACACGGCATCTCCTTTTTTAAGGTTAGCCGTAGCCGCAAGTCTTTTTCCGATAATGGCCGGAGTGATGCCTCCCGTGGTATCGGCCAGTAGTTGCGTTGGCAATTTTAAGAATGATTGTTGTGGCTCAATCCCTTTAAGCATGATATTTTGCATTCTTCCTTGCGGATAGATGGATGCTTGAGTAATGAGAACGGGAGCTAACTTTCCTTCTTGTATCAGTTTATTCATGCTATCTGAAACCGGTGCATGGGCATCTTGCAATTTGAAAGGATCGTAGGGATCATATTCGGGATGCCAGAACTCTCCTTGTCCTATTTCCCAATTAATGGTATCGGTTCGGGCTTGCGTATCCCAGCCGTCGAGCATGCCGTTGTAAAGCACAATGACTACAAGCACAAACGACAGTACAAACACATTGAGCCAGGTTCGAAGTCCGGCACCGAGGAGGTTTCTTAGTGCTAATTTTATTGCTATCATAAAAGCCAGATTATAAAGTTATAAGGCAGATTCTTCATTGTTAATTATTAATTGTCAATTACTTCATCTTTTTCCACTTCTCCATCTTGCAAATGCACAATACGGTCGAGGTATTGCATTACTTTTTCGTCGTGGGTAGCGAAGATAAAAGTGGTTTTGAACTCGCGGTTCAAGGTTTGCATGGTTTGCATGATGCGGTGGGAGTTTTTGGCGTCGAGGTTTGCCGAAGGTTCGTCGGCCAGTACTATTTCGGGACGTTTTACCATGGCACGGGCAATGGCTACGCGTTGGCATTCGCCACCCGACATTTGAGCGGGTTTTGATTTTTCTTTATCCGTGAGGCCTACCCATTCGAGTGTTTCCATCACTGCTTTGCGACGTTGTTCCGCAGTCATTTTTTGCAACAGTAATGGAAATTCCACATTTTCGAATACGGTATAAACGGGCAACAGGTTATAGGTTTGAAAAATAAAACCGATGTGGTAGTTTCTCAATTCCGCGGCTTGTTTAGAAGTGAGTTGAGATACTTTTTTCCCTAACACCGTAGCATCACCAACAGTAGGATTGTCGAGCGAGCCGATAATATTCAGCAGGGTTGTTTTTCCGGAACCGCTTGGCCCGACAAGTCCGGCAAACTCTCCTTTTCCAAAAGAAAGGTTGATGTTTTTTAAGGCCGTAAATTCTCCGTTCCCAATAGGAAAGCTTTTGGAGAGGTGGTCTATTTGAATAATTTTTTCTTCCATGTTTATTGTTTTTGTTTCCCACAAAGACACGAAGTTCACAAAATGATTTCTTGGTGTTTTTGTGGGAAAATTTAATGATTATATACTAACATAATTTGTATTCCTTTGCCGGCAAAGAGGTTTTGTCCTTCTGTATTGACTTGCGGCATGGCGTAGTTCACCGGATTCCAAAAAGGCATTACATAGGTTGAAAAATATTTGAAATCGTGTTTCCAATTTAATGTATTGTAAAAGTTCTTGTTTTTCCAGTCATAATAGACAATAGCGCTGATATTATCGGACATTCCGATTGGATATGACAGGGATAATGCTGTAAATGAATAGATATTGGACGATGCAAAAGGCTTTTCATCATAAGAAAACAGGAGGTTTTCGAGTATTACATTAAGCCCGTTTCCAATGCCAAAAGTGTAATCGGCACCAATAGTGAGCATTTCCTGGTTGGTATACTCGCCTACATTCTTGTTTTTATGAAACCAGGCGGCTTCAAACCATAATCCGATGGTAATATCCCACTTGGCATCAAGGCCGATACGGTTTTCGGCAATGTGATCCGAAAATCCCATGGATGGCATATCTACCTCCCTGAAATGGTAGGATAAAGCGGCTTCTCCTTTAGGTATAGGGTGTTGATAGCGTCCACCGAATTCGGGTATTTTCTGGGATGTTTCACCTGTTTCCCAGGTTTTGGGGTCTTTGTTACCATATAACACCCATAGCCAGGCATTGGCATTGTTCATCCAATAATATCGTCCAAGTAAACCCCAGACTCCATCGGTGAGTTGTAAGGGGTCGCGTGGGTCTATACGGTCAAACCACATCAACGGGCGAAGCATATTGGCAGAACCGAAGTCTATTTTTTGCAATCCGAGCCTTATTTCATACTGGTTCGACGAATAGCGCACCCAAACGCGGTAGGGTTTTATGTTGCCTTCGGCATGTATGGTGTCGAAAGGGTTAAAACCGAAAGATCCGTAGATATTGGCCGATGCTTCGAGGTCGAATAGTTTGTTGTTTTTCAGGGAATCTTTCCATTGTAATTCGGGAATATAGCGTCCGCCAAACCATAAGGGTAATTCATTGTCATAATTATAATTTCCCCAGCCGGATAGCTGTCCGTTGAAAGAAAGGTTTTTGGAGGAAAGAGGTAAGGTACAAAAGAAAAGAAGGAGAAAAACAAGCCCCCCTAAATCCCCCCTCAAGGAGGACTTAACTGTATTCAAATTATTTTCTCGTCTTATATTATTCATACCATTCATATTAAGTCCCCTAAGGGGGATTTAGGGGGCTTCATGTGGCACAATGCCATACACAATCAGGTTTGCAAGTTCAATAATCAGGTCTTGCGGGGAACCGAATTGTTTTAATAATTTTTCATCGGTCATCAGGTCGATGGATTTCATGGCATAGGCAAAAAAGAATTCCATGTTGATGTTTTTTCTGAAAATGCCTTTTTCCTGTGCCAGGTTGAATTCTTCAAACATTTCATCCCATGCTCTTTTGGTTTGTTGTTCTACAAATTCCTTGAGGCCTAATTCTTCCGATTTATAAAAATCTATTAAAAATTCCTGACTGATGTTATCGGTATTGGCGAGTTTCTGCGACAGTATTTTCTTTATTTTTACATCTGCCGGAGTATTTTCATTCATGGTTTGCCTGAAATTCTCCAATCCTCTTCCTATTTCCGTTTCGAGAACCGATTTGGCCAGTTCTATTTTATTGGGAAAATATTTATAGAAAGTCATTTTACTGACATTGGCCTTTTCACATATTTCTTCAATAGAAATGCGTTTGAAGCCGTGTTTCCAAAATAATTTTTTGGATGTTGACTGAATATCTTCGTATTTTTTAGGTTTTTTCTCCATTACATAATTATACTTTTTCAATACAAATATACGAATATTTTACAAAATAATGTATTTCGTATAATATTTTATAAAAAAAATATTTGATTTGAACATTTGTGAATGCAAAACTCTATGGTTTTCTGTACAATAATGATAATTACACAGAAAGGTCCTTTCATTATTTTTGTTGTTTCATTGTTTGTGTTCATTTTTTCATTATCCATTGACCAATGCCGAATGTTGTCAAGTTAAAGATAAAAGGGCGGAAGCTTATGCTCACGCCCTTTCTCGTCTTTGCTAACTTATGATGCCTTTATTATTGCTATGCCACTTTGTGGCTTAATTTGACACCATTGAACCAACGCCAAACAGCAATGACTCATTATTCATTCGCTCATCGGCTCATTTATTCATCTTTTTCATCTACATAGCACTTTTGCAGCTTGTGCGCCCACGCGTACAACGTATATACCGGTGTTGTTAACCGGTACAGTTGTTTCATTGTCTTTAACGGTAGTGGCAATAATCATTCTGCCCATCATATCGGCTACAAACAAACGGGTGCCGGCTTCTGCATTTTTTACCACTATGTTTTTACCAAGGGCATAGATAATAGCCGGGTTGGCTTGCGTATCGTTAATGCCGGTAAGATAGTTGATGGTAATGCTTATGGCTTGCAGGTTGTTATCATATGCATATCCTTGTGGGGCCGATATTGGCAGGTAGGTAGCTGTGTTGCCGCTGATGTTCCACAGGAATGGATTACTGAGTATTGTTACCGGATCGCTGTCGGTGGTACCGGTAATGATGAGTTTCATCAATTCCATACGGATGTCATCTTCGGTGGCTGCTTCGGCTACAGTTATACTATTACTGCCGGTGTTTATGGCCGATATTATTGTAGCATAATCGTTTTCAGGCTCATCGATAGTGTTCCATACATTCAAATAGTAACGGTCGGAATGATTTGAAGAGTAGTCGGTTACTACTATATAATAATCGCCGCCATCGGTAACAGTAAAATCTAAATAAGAGTCTGCATTACCACCATAATCGCTCCAATCATTTTCATCTATCAGGCTATATCCTCCGGCGCCATCAGCCAGGTAAAGGTACAGGTACGAATCCCATTCTTTATTCGCACTTATTTGTATGGCATCGCCTGCGGCTAATGTTATTTTGTAAGCGGCAGCATAGAAGTTTTCTCCATCTCTTCTGAAACCAAAATTTGAAGCGTCGCCAGCTACCAAATCGGTAGTGGTACCATGGTCGGTATATTGCATACCGGCAGCATAGGTAATAACCTTGGTGGTATTATCAAGTAATTCGGGCAAGGTAATGACTGTTGATAATGTAAATGAATTTGCAGGTTCATCGGCAGTGTTCCATACACTCAGGTAATAACGGCCGGCGGTATTTGGATGGTAGTCGGTTACTACTATATAATAATCGCCGGCATTGGTAGCAGTAAAATCTAAATAAGAGTCTGCATTACCACCATAACTACTCCAGTCATTTTCATCTATGAGTATATATCCTCCAGTACCATCAGCTTGGTAAAGATACAGGTACGAATCCCATTCTTTATCCGCACTTATTTGTATGGCATCGCCTGCAGCTAATGTTATTTTATAAGCGGTAGCATAGAAAGTTAAATTAGCAGTCCAATCTAAGCCGAAATTAACAGCGTCGCCTATTACCAAATCGGTAGTGGTACCACAGTCGGTAAACTGCATACCGGCAGTATAGGTAATGGTATTGGTAGTATTACCGAGCAATTCGGGCAAGGTAATCAACGGAACAGGCAGTGTGTATTCTTTTATTTGAATGGTATATACCAAGTCGTTTAGCTCGTAATCGCTCAATAGTATGCGGATAGTACCATCGGCTGTAGCCACATAGTCAAGAGTTACAGTCATTTCGGAGGCATGGGTAGAATTACCGCTTCCGTTTATATAATCGTTACCATTACCTTGGAATACGCCTCCTGTAAGCAGATCGAATCCGGCGTTAAATTGAACCGCCTGCGGTGCAAAAAATGAGGTGGTAATTTGGTAACCTTTGCCGGCCTGTGCAGCAAAACTGCATCCTTTGCCGGTTAAGATACCGTTCCAGCAATCGACAACCATATTGTCTGCTTTCGTAAACGAACCCGTTACAGGGGTATTGTCCGTAGGGATAAGGGTGGAATAATTGAGTGCGGTATATGAAACTACATTTAGTTCTTCTATGGTAATGGTATAGTTTACATCGTTTAAATAACCTTCGAATAACAACAGGCGGATAGTACCGTCTGCCAAAGCTTCATAAGTGTATGTTAACGTTGTTTGGGAATTATAAGTAGATTTATTATTGTGGTCTATCTCATCATCAGGGTTACCCGTCAATGTGCCGCCCGTAAGGAGAGCAAGGTAGGCATTCAACCAATCATCCTGAGAAATATCAAAGTTACAGGTAATCTTATATCCTTTTCCGGCTTGCACGGCAAAACTGTATCCGGTTCCGGTTACGGTTAGATTATTCCATGAAATAGTAACAGAATTGTTTGCAAAGGTAAACGAACCGGTTACAGGAGTATTATCGGTTGGAATAAGGGTAGAATAGTCGAGTGCGGTGTACGGAACTGTATTAGATTCTTCTATAGTAATGGTATAGTTTACATCGTGCGAGTCGTAATCGAACAACAACAGGCGGATATTACCATCTGCAAAAGCTCCATAAGAGTATGTTAGCGTTGTCTGGGAACCATAAATATATTTACCATTGTGACCTATCTCATCATCATCAATATCACCCGTCAATGTGCCGTCCGTAAGGAGAACAAGGTGGGCATTCAACAAATCATCCTGAGAAATATCAAAGCTACAGGTAATTTTATATCCTTTTCCGGCTTGCACGGCAAAACTGTATCCGGTTCCGGTTACACCCTTCCATGGTAGAGCAACAGAATTGTCGGCAAAGGTAAACGAACCGGTAACAGGAGTTTCATCGGTTGGAATTACCGTAGAATAGTCTAACTCCGCATAGGATGGAATCTCTTTTATAGTAATGGTATAATCTAAATCATTTTGAGAATAATCTGCTAACAGCAAACGGATGTTTTCGTCGGCAGTAGCCATATAGAAATACGTTACCGTTATTTGGGAAGCATAACCGTCATTGCCATTGCTGCCTATTATATCATTATAATTTCCTTCCAATGTACCACCGGTAAGCAGGTAGAGTGCCTCTTCAAACAAAACCGCTTGCGATGCTTCGTACGTGCAGGTTATTGTATAACCTTTGCCGGCCTGTACTGCAAAACTATATCCTTTACCGGCAATTATATCACCCCAAAGATCAATCGAATTATTCTGAGCCGTAAACGAACCGGTTACAGGAGTTCCATCAGTTGGAATTACCGTATAATAGTTGAGCTCGGTGTATGCCGGGAATGACGCATGTACTTTGGCATATTGCTTTACTGCACGTTGTTCATCAATACTTTGGTTAACAGCCTGTTTTGGTTGTAACTGTGCTTTATTTTCGCCGCGATTCCAGTATGTAGACTGCCTGGCGGCTCCAGCTAGAGGCATTTGTTTAGCAGCCTGGGGCTGCAACTGTGTTTTGGTTTTACCGCCATTCCAACGTGTGGATTGCGCCGTTGCTCCAACGGAAAACAGCAGCAAAGCGGCTACCATAAGGGTAAAGATTTTTTTCATGATAAGTAATGTTTAAAAATTAGTAAATTAATATATGATAAAAATTACAAACAATTGCCCTGCAAGGGCAATGTCATTAAATTAATAGTTTTTGTGAACGCGACGACGCTAAGTCTCTAAGGCGCAAAGTATTTTTTCTTGTATTCTTCGCGTCTTTGTGTCGTTGCACCTTAGCGTTTACAAGAAAATATTTTATCAAACTTCCTTAACTTAATGACATTGACACTGGGTTTGTACGGGGTTATGCAAACTAAACACCTCCGGTGTTTCCTGTATGTTATTTTTATCATGTACTATAATTAAAAAGTTTATTGCTTTATCTTCCGCCATGGCTTGCTCTAAGCTAAGTCGAATGGGTTGAACCGAAGCCCAAATGAAACCAAAGAATGTGAATAACCATGTGTAAAACGCACAATTATTGACATTTAGTCCTTTCAGAGCAAACTATTATAGGGATATCCCGGCAATTGGTAAATTTTTGCCATATAATTAGCAAATTTACACTAATTAAATAAATTTAACTAATAAATAATTTCGTTTTCGTAAAAAAAATAATTTCGCCTGCGCAAAAAACACTCTTTTTTATAAAAAAATCAATTTTATATGGAAATATTTCGTTTTGGGGTAGATAAAATAAAAAGTAAGAAGCCGGGATTATTGTAATTGCTGACGTGATAAAAACGGTTAAAAACTTAGAGGTTGTTTAAATTTTCCACAAAAGAATTATTATATTATTTTCGTATTTAATTAAACTGATGTTACGCACTTTTCTTGTTATTATGAATTTAGTCCGATAGGACTTGATTTTCATAACCACAGGTCGCTGAACTGTGGTTTGAGCGATGTGTTTAGACATCTGCCTGCAAGGCAGGATTTATTTTGTATCTGTTTTCCGCAGGTTGCGCTACGCTTACCTATGGTTATGAAAATTTGGCTTTTCAAGCCTTTCTTTTCATTCTTTTATTAACTATTATTTTAATGAGTAACATCAGTTATATAATTTGGGGCTAAATAAGCTTACTTTATAGACGTTTTTGCGAATATACATTCATATTTTATTCTGAATAAACTACCTCGCAGCAGAGCTGTCGAGGTGCTGAGTTGAACTTATTTTTTCTATCGAAGTAGAACTTCGAAGAATTAAACCTTTAGAAATTAAAAAAATAAGAACAAAGTACTATTGATAAAGAGTGAATCTAATCATATTTTTGTAATTGAATAAAATGTTTGTTTCACGATATTATTAATTTCAAATAACTGGCTATAAATATCTCAATACCATTTTATCAAAACAAAAAAATAAGTACTTACTTGTTTTTATCAAGCATAATGTATCTTTGTATAGAAAATTAATCATCATATCCCATTACTATTTATTGAAACTTTAAGCCTATGAATTTCAGGTACTTTTTACTTTATGTATGTTCAGCATTTTTGTTCAGCAATGTTATGGCCGAAGCTGCCACTGCTGTTTACTCTTTTGGTTTCGAAGATGGTGAAGATCTTTCGGCTTGGGAACTAACTAGTGCACAAACATATATAGATGCCGGCTTA
>JAVBUB010000202.1:0-3879 GCA_031555675.1 Paludibacteraceae bacterium
AAAATTTAATTTATGAGAAACTACATTACAATTATTGACCTCGGCGACGACCAAAGCGACTTCGCCCAGAAGCTGGGCATTCTATCCATCGAGCGAGACAAATATATCTGCGCCAGCCTAGATTTAAACGACGAACTTTTGCATAGGCAGACATTCTACCTTGCAAAATCAATAGAAGGAATCCCGCCAAATAATAGCGCACTTAAAACAGATGTTTTGAGCGCGTGGAAGACACACCAAACACGCATTAAACAAGCATCGGAAAGGATGAATCAAAATGACTGAAATATTCGATCCAAGTTCCGCAATAGGAAGCGCAGGCGCAGGCTTTGCCGCTACTATAATCGCTTCTATCGTGAAGGCAAAAATGGAAAGAGATTCCCAGCTTTTAAGCCTCTTAAAACAACGCACAGAAATTACAGACGATTCCTCCGACAAAGCCTCTGTGCGCGACGGCGACGCAGGAAAATGGATACGCCGTCTTATTTATTTTTGCTGCGCGTTTTCGATAATCGTAGCACCGTTTATTTTTGCATTTTTCCAGTCAATTCCAGTCGAAGTCGAACAACGAGAAATACTCGGGGGTTGGTTGTGGGGTCTAATTCCAGAATGGACATCAACAACATTCCATAAAGTCCAAGGCTTCTATCTGCCTGATAGCATCCAGAAGGCATTTATCAGTTATTTGATACCATTCTATCTCGGGAGGGGTGTAGCTAAGTGAACGAAGAATCTACAAAAGAATTAGAGTTCATAAACCGTCGTTTGGAAAACCTAGAACACACGGTTTTCGGCAACGGCCGCAAGGGCATCAAAGATGAACTTATTGAACTCAAAACTGAAATAAACACCTTCAAGCGCATCGCCGTCTGGCAGATTGGAATACTGATTATGATTCTGTGCGCGTTGCTGAAAATTGTATTTTGATAATGACTTAGACAAGAATGATTTCACGATGAATTTGAAATGTCTTGCGTATAAGGCTTCTATCATTATGTTATTTTGTCTATATAATTTATGGATGATATTACTCCAATTTCAGAACTTAAAAGTACGATAAAACAATTTTGCGAGGCTCGTAATTGGGATCAATTTCATGATCCAAAAGAGCTTGCGATTGGGATTTCTACAGAGGCTAATGAACTTTTAGATATTTTTCGCTTCAAAAATAGATCTCAAATGCTGGAGCAGTTAAAAGACCCCAAAACGCGGGAAGCGATTTCTTCGGAATTGGCAGATGTTTTTTATTTTATTCTTCGGTTTTCCCAGATGAATAATATTGATCTTTCAGAAGCACTGGCGCGCAAAATGGAAATTAATGAGATTAAATATCCTATAAATAAGGCACATGGGAATAATGCGAAAAGCACAGAATACATAGACTGATATGATTATTTACGAAGGTATAAAAGATTCTTTTCTAGCAGATGTTGATGGCGATTCAATTGCTGATAAAATTCACGCGCAGTTTGTCGATAAAATGAAACGAAAGGTCTCTGAGAGTGAAGTCCGCTCGTGGAAAAATTCTATGATGTATATGTATAAAGCGTTGAATGATGCTGAAATTCCTAACAACGCAGGAATAGCAATAGAATTCAAAGTACCTTACACATCTAAAAGAATAGATTTTATTATTTCAGGAAAAACTGAAAACGATATTAATAGTGCAGTAATTATCGAATTAAAACAATGGGATAAGCTTGAAGCGGTTTATGATAAGGATGGTATTGTTCGAACACACCTTGGTGGCTCAGATAGAGAGACAACGCATCCATCATATCAGGCATGGTCTTATGCCGTTCAAATAAAAGACTACAATGAGTCCGTTCAAAATAGAAATCTTCTTATTGAACCTTGTGCATATCTTCATAATTATGATAAAAAATCCCCAGATCCATTAACTTCGGAAATTTATAAAAAATACATTGCAGATGCTCCTGCATTCACAAGAGGAGAAGTTTCACAACTTCGGGATTTCATAAAGCGTTATATAAAAAAGGGTGACGATAAAGAAACTTTGTATGTGATTGAGCATGGGCGTATTCGTCCATCGAAATCTCTCCAAGATGCACTTTCAGGAATGTTGAGAGGAAATCGCGAATTTATTCTTCTGGATGATCAGAAACTTGCGTATGAAACGGCTATTAAGATGTCAACGCAGTCCTACCAAGACTCAAAAAAACGAGTTATGATTGTAAGAGGTGGCCCAGGAACAGGTAAAACCGTTCTCGCAATGAATTTATTGGTAGATTTGACCGCAAAGAACATGGTTTGCCAGTATACTACAAAGAATGCATCTCCTCGAAATGTTTTTCTTGAAAAACTTTCGGGACAAATGAGAAAAGCACGTTTTTCAAATTTATTCAAAGGTTCAGGCAACTATATTTCCTCGGAAAATAATGAAATAGATGTTTTGTTGGTCGACGAAGCTCATCGATTAAATGCAAAGTCTGGAATGTTTAAAAATCTAGGAGAAAACCAAATTAAAGAAATTATTGATGCTTCAAAATTTGTTGTATTTTTTATAGATGAATCACAGAGGGTCGATGTCAGCGATATAGGTTCGGTTGAAGAAATAAAAAAATGGATAGATGCGGAAGGCGTATACGAATTCGTTGAAATGGATTTACCGTCGCAATTTCGTTGCAATGGTTCCGATGGTTATTTGGCATGGTTAGATAACCTTTTGGGAATTTGCGAAACTGCAAATACAGAACTTTCTCATGAAGACTATGATTTTCGAGTATTTGATAACTTGAATGAAATGTATTCAGAAATTGTGCGACTGAATGAAAAAAACAATAAAGCTCGCATGGTCGCGGGGTATTGTTGGAACTGGATTACTGCTGGCAAAAACAATCCCAACATAAACGACATCGTAATCTCCGATCAAAATTTTGCGATGAGTTGGAATTTAGGCAATACCGTGACATGGGCAATAGACCCTAATTCTGTAAATCAAATCGGGTGTATTCATACTTCGCAAGGCTTGGAATTTGAATATGTAGGCGTTATTATCGGGAAAGATATGCGTTATGAAAATGGAAAAATTGTAACAGATTTTACAAAGCGTGCATCTTCTGACAAATCCATTCGCGGTCTAAAATCAATGTATAAAGCTAATCCACATAAAGCCTTAATGCTTGCTGATGAAATTATTAAAAATACATACAGAACTTTAATGACGAGAGGAATGAAGGGGTGTTTTGTGTATTGCGAAGATTCCGCGCTTATGCAGTATATTAAACGTTTTTTTTGAATTTTTAACATAAAAACATTGCAAATTTAAACAAATGTGGTATATTGATATAAATGGATAACAATAAAAAAAAACTTACAGCGGTTAGCCTATTTTCATCGGGCGGACTGGGAGATATTGCGGCGCAACAAGCTGGAATTAATATACTAACAGCAAATGAAATACTTAATGATCGTTGTTCTGTATTTCGAGCAAATTTCCCAGAAACTGAAATGTTTTGCGGAGATATTTACAAAGAATCTCAAAAAATAATTTCTAGAACAAAAGATTTATTAAACGGGGAAGAACTCGATTTTATTTTTGCAACTCCGCCATGTCAAGGAATGTCGCAAAATGGAATGGGTAAACTGCTAAATGGAATAAGAAATGGAACAAAACCAAAGCTTGATGAACGCAACAGACTAATAATCCCCGCATTGGATATTATCACGGCGCTATGTCCTAAAGTTGTGGTTTTTGAGAATGTTCCAAATATGAAAAATACCGTTATCGAAATTAACAAATCATATGTAAATATTTTGGATTATATAAGGATGCGTTTAGGAAGCTCTTATGATGGGAAAGCAGAAGTAGTGGAGTTTGCTGATTATGGAGTGCCTCAAATGCGACAGAGATTAATA
>JAVBUB010000167.1:0-9723 GCA_031555675.1 Paludibacteraceae bacterium
ATCAACTGTTGTTTCAATCCATATTCCCGATTTGTTTTATCAAATATTTTCTTGAATGCCAAAAACTGATTAAATGATGGCTTACGCATTGTATCCAATACTTTACCGGAAGTATGTTCCGGCGCCACCTTCAAACGACCGGAAACATGATTCACAATCAGTTCTTTCATATAAAGAGTATTGGATTTATTTATTTCCGGATCTTCGGCATTATGCAAACACAGATCGTAACGGACTCCACTTCCGATAAATGATTTTTTAATATATGGTAACGCATCAACAGCTTTATACAAATCCAACAACGGACGGTGGTCAGCATTCAGATTCTTGCATACTTTTGGGAAAACACACGAAGGCTTTTTGCATTGTAGACAAATAGACTCGTCACGGCCTTTCATGTTGTACATATTGGCCGAAGGGCCTCCCAGATCAGTTAAATATCCTTTGAAGCCGGGCATCCGGCTGATATTTTCTATTTCCTTGAGTATCGATTTCCGGGAACGTGAAACAATTTGCTTGCCTTGATGGGCCGAGATTGTACAAAATGAGCAGCCACCAAAACAACCGCGATGAATATTTACCGAAAATTTAATCATTTCGAAAGCCGGAATGGTCTTTCCTTTATATTTCGGATGTGGTAACCGCGTATAGGGAAAATCGAATGAAGCATCGAGCTCATCGGTTGTCATAACAGAAAAAGGTGGATTGACCACGAGCATTTTATCTCCAATACGTTGTGTCAGATAAGCCGACTGTCCTTTGTTCGATTCCTCTTCAATGTGTTTAAAATTTGAAGCGTATTTTTTCTTATCTTTCAAACATTCTTCATAAGATGCCAATTCAATAACCGGAATTTTTGCATCTTTATTTTTTTGAATTTTTGAGTCTAAGTAGGCTGTTTGAGGAATATCCGTCAAAACCAGATCGTCCGATTTAAAACGCCGGACAATCTCCCTTAGCGGTTTTTCACCCATGCCATATACCAACAGGTCGGCTTTACTGTCGACCAAAATACCGGGCATGAGTTTGTCCTGCCAGTAATCGTAGTGGGCAAAACGGCGCAAAGATGCTTCTATTCCTCCAATAACAAGGGGTACATCGGGGTATAGCGACTTAATAATGTTACAATAGGTAATGGTGGTATAATCGGGACGGAAACCGGCTTTAGCATCAGGAGAGTAAGCATCATCAGAACGCAGGCGTTTATTGGCTGTATAATGATTGACCATAGAATCCATAGAACCCGCCGAAACAGCAAAAAACAACCGTGGACGTCCCATTTTCTTAAAATCACGCAGATCATCGCGCCAGTTAGGCTGCGGTACAATAGCCACGCGGAGACCTTCAGATTCCAAGATACGCCCTACCACAGCTGCTCCGAAAGACGGATGATCGATGTAGGCATCACCGGTAAACAATACCACGTCCACACTATCCCACCCTCTTATTTCGAGCTCTTTTTTGGTAGTGGGCAGCCAGTCGGTTAATTGATATTGTTTTTCCATCTATGCAAAAATACAAAATTGATTTGTTTATTCGTCTTTCAATAAATTTTTAATTATTAATTCTTTTTCTATCTTTGCATCGCAATAAAAAACTTGGGGGTTTAGCTCATCTGGCTAGAGCGTAACACTGGCAGTGTTAAGGTGACCGGTTCGAGTCCGGTAATCTCCACAAATTAGGCAACTGATTGTAAATCAGTTGCCATTTTTGTCCAAAATATCTATGTTTATTTTTTCGGCGATGAAAAAATATTAACATGGAAAAAAAATATTTTCTCTTCCCAAGGTTTCTAAGTGTAAAACTTTCATTTATTTCCAATATTGGAACATCAAAGAGCATAAATACGAACGCTTTAAGAAACATCTTTCCCGGAAAACACCTCCCAAAGAAGTTAATTCAGAATTCGATCGGATGGTTCATTTTTGGACCTGCAAATACAATTGAGACATGCAGATTTACATACGACTGATATTTACCTGAAAAGTATCGGAATAAAAAACTTAAATGATTTACGAAATAAATTTCCTGTGCTTTGATCACTTTTTAAACTTAAACCATATCGTCCGGACAAGTACTTTTTAATAGATTATGTGCAAGTGCTTGTTTTTATAAATTTAATATTTAATTTTGAACTCATAATAACAAAGCGGAGTTTCCTGAAAATCCCCACAAAAGAGTAAGGCGAGCATACCGAAAATCGATAGAGTAGGTGTAAATGATTGTATAATTTGAAATTATGATTAAAAAAATTACTTCTTTTTTATTAGTTGTTTTTTGCTTTTCACAGCTAAACGCACAACAATTATTAACACCTTCGGGTGCATTTTCTACTAAAAAAACATCTTATGTTACGCTGAAAGATGGTAGAGAAATAAAAGGGACTGCAAAAATAAGTATAAAAAAAATGCAGATTACAGCGGTTACGATAAATGATGGTGCTAAGAAACAAACCTTTGCCGCCAAAGACATCAAGTACATGTATTTGCCACCAGCAGGTTTGGATAAAATAGCCAAAGCCAAAGGTTTCTTAACGGATGTACAAAAATGGAATGACGAGAAGTTAAACAATGATTTTCTGGATCAAGGGTATGTTTACTTCGAAAGTACTGATGTAAAAATCAAGAAAAAAACATATACCATGATGATGCAATTGTTGAACCCAACTTTCAGTAAAGATGTAAAGGTGTATAATGACCCTCAATCTGGAGAAACAGCATCCGTTGGAGTAGCCGGTGTTAAAGTAGCCGGAGGAAATGCAAAATCATATTATGTAAAAAAATCAAACGAACCTGTAGCTTATTTATTAACTAAAAGTGACTACAAAAAAGAGTTTCCTATGTTTTGGAAAGGATGTGATGATGTTATAAAAAGTTATCCTGAGGTAAAATGGACAGAGCTTCCAAAACACATTGTTACTTATTCGGAAAAATGTGCTGAATAATATAAAATGTTTATATACAAAAGCAATATAAAAAATCCTGCTGAGAAACCAGCAGGATTTTTTATACAATTTTCGTTCTCACAAACCACTCCCAAATAACAATCCCCCCCGTAATACTCACATTCAGAGAATGTTTGGTTCCATACTGAGGTATTTCAATACTACCGTGGCATAGATTCACTACTTCCTGCTGAACGCCTTTTACCTCATTACCCAATACTACGGCATATTTTTTTGTTTTGTCTAATTGTAGATCCTGTAACATAACGCTGTTGGCTACCTGCTCAATGGCAAAAACCGTGTAGCCTTGCTGTTTCAGCGACTCAACCGCTTCGGTGGTTTCGGCAAAATATTTCCAATCAACACTAAACTCGGCACCCAAGGCTGTTTTGTGAATTTCGGCATTGGGAGGTGTAGAAGTAATACCGCACAGGTAAACGCTTTCGACTAAAAAAGCATCGCTTGTACGAAAAACAGAACCAATATTGTGTTGACTTCTCACATTGTCTAACACCACCACCAAAGGCATCTTGTCTGTACTTTTAAATTCTTCTACCGAAATGCGGTTCAGTTCGGTTACTTTTAATTTCCGCATGAGATAATATCGTTAATTTTGAATCTTGAATCTTAAATATTGAATTTTTAAAAACTATTCCGGGCATCAATATCTTCCTTTAATATCCAGTCTTTTTTCTTCAACTGAAAAGAATCGTAAATAAAACTCGGCCCATAGTGCGTATAAATACCTTCATATCTTTCCGAAGAAGGCATTAAACGATCAAATATAATTTGCTTTGATTTTTTGTCATAATCCAACGTCATGGTATATTCGTCGCCATATTCGAAAAGAATCCGGAAAAAATTCCTGCTCTTTTTCTTGAAAACAGGCAGTCCCAGTTGCGCTTTCCCTTTTTCATTGAACGTCAGTATATCTATTACTTTTAAGTTGGTAAGATCATCGTTGCCAATCCAGCCCAACAATACATAATATGTTTCTTTCTTATAGGTAAAGGGCACCGAACGGTAATACAAAGCCCCATACCAATTATTTACCGACACAGCTCTATCAACAGGTGGTTTATAAGCCGGATCTTTTGCCTTGAATACAGTCAATGCATTATTCTCTTTTTGTTGTACAATACATCCATAGGTAAAAGTATCGTCAAAAAGAGGTACATTCCAAGTGTAAATCCTTAACAAATGGTCATCGGAGTAAATTTTCCCCAGGAAATTTAGCGATTCAAATGGATAGAGAAACGATTCCGGTAATTTCAGGGCATTACTAAGTTCGGATTCTATTTGCGAACTAATTTGCATACATCCTTCCTTCGCATCTGTTGTTTTTAATGATTCAAACAGAGCAGAAAGCTTACTCTCCGATTCCGACAGTAATTGTGCAGAAAGAGAAAAAGGTAAAAGTATTAGTAATAACGCCAATATCTTTCTCCATTTCATTAAACGGAAAGTTGATTTTAAATTTTGAATATCTAATTCTTTCACTTTATAAACTTTATAACATACAAACCTTACAACTGAATTATCGATGAAACCTCAGTAGCCCTTCCATCGGCGATTGTTCTATTTTTGAGATATTAATATTCATATCCAGTGCCACCATCGACAGCACATCCTTGAAATAATGAGCAATGGAACCGGTAAAAGCAATGGGATAATTCTTATAATCATATTGCATCACATTCCGGGTAAAGAATGCCTCAAAAGAGTGATATACTAAGTTATATATGGTTTTATTACCTATATTTTCGTTCAAAAAAATAGCGAACTTAGCTAAATACCTATTGGGAAACGGACGTTTATAAACATGATCTAAAATATCAGCGGTTGTTATGCCGAACCTTGATAGGAATTTATCTTTTAACTCCGTGGGCAATTGATTTTTCAACACATCCGCTACCAACAGTTTTCCTAATACGGCACCGCTACCTTCGTCGCCAAGTATATAACCTAAAGGAGATACATTTTCTTTGATTTCATATCCATCATAAAAACAAGAATTGGATCCTGTTCCCATAATACAGGCTATACCTTCACTATGTCCCAACAAAGCCCGGCAGGCACCCAGCAGATCGTTGTTTATTTCTATAACCGCATTACCGAAAACAGATTGTACGGCCGAGCGTACTATTTGCTTTTTATCTTCGAAATGACAGCCTGCTCCATAAAAGTAAATATGATCAACAAGTCTTGCATTTATATGAGGTTCCAGGTTTTCTTTCAACTCAGTTAGAATATCAGATTCCGATTGATAAAAAGGATTAATACCCAAAGTATAAAACTCCGCTGTTTTTTCTCCTTTATCCACCAACCACCAAGCTGTTTTGGTAGAGCCACTATCTGCGATTAAAATCATATTGTATTGTTGTTTCTCACACAAAGATAAATTAAAAATAAAGAATGAAAAGAGGAAAGCTGTATTAATCTTAGAATTAGTAAACGAGTAGACAGAGTAAACAAGTAAACGAGATTAAGTAATATAAAGATGGCCAGTCTATCCGTCAATAGGTTTATCGGTCTACCAAAATATGACAACAAATTATTTACACAACTTAGAAGTATAAAGATATAAATATCCGAAAATATATCAGGAAGATAAAAATTAAGGTTATTTTTGTATTTGATGTATTTTCAACAGACATTTATGCCTAAACTCATTATTCTACTTTTTTCATTTCTTTTTGTATCACTTTCCGGTAATTATGCCCAGGCATTCGATTTTCAGGAAAATATCGAAAGTATGATATTGCAATCCATAGAAAAAGAACAGCCAACTTCTGAAAAAGAATTGTCAGCTTCATCAGAGAATGAAACTCAAATTATTACTTTTGCCAAGAAATACCTTGGAGCGCCTTATAAATATTCGGGCACTACACCCAAAGGTTTCGATTGCTCCGGATTTGTATCCTTTGTATTCAACGAATTTGGGGTTAAATTACCCCACTCCAGCCGCGAAATGGCCAAAGAAGGAGAGCGGGTCGATAAGGAGGACTTTCAGATAGGCGACCTGATATTTTTTGAAGGACGCCCGCACAACGGCATTGTTGGACATGTAGGAATTGTTTGCGACATCAATGGCGATAATATTTCGTTTATTCACGCTTCTACAAGCAGCCGGGTCATTATTTCGAGTGTAAAAGAAGAGTATTATGCCGGACGTTTTTTGCAGGTAAGAAGAGTTAAAATATAGTAGCACACGGATAACACGGAATAAACAGATTGTCGCAGATGATCTCTCAAAAAAATTAGATTGTATGTAAATCCGTGTTGTTCTGTCAAATTTGTGTATTCTGTGTGCCCATTTAGTAATATCCAAAATAAAAATATATGAAAATAAATTGCTTCATTCCTTTTCAAAGCAACGAACAAGTTCAACAAACAGTTGCAGAACTGAAACAATCGCCATTGGTTCACAATATATATTTATTATGCAGCCCTTTGGGTAATGCTTCTTTGAATGAAGCTTTGAGTGGCTGCAAGGTCATAAAAGTAGATAACCTTACAAGTAGTGCTACCATGGCTGACATTGCTCAACAATCGGATGCCGATTTTTCGCTTATTTACACCAAATATACTTCGCTCAGGCTTGGCCAATATGCCTTGGAAAGACTTTGTCGAATAGCATCGGACACTGCGGCCGGAATGGTTTATTCGGATTACTACCAGGTTGTTAACGGTGTTTCAAGTCCGCTTCCTGTTAATGATTATCAATTAGGAAGCATCAGAGATGATTTTAATTTCGGATCGGTATTGTTGTTTAACGCGGAATTATTAAAAAAGACGGTTGCAAATACTTCTGCACAATACCTCTACGCAGGACTTTACAACGTAAGGTTAAAAGTTTCTCAGTATTCGGAATTAGTACATATCAATGAATTTTTGTATTCGGAAGTAGAAGACGATACACGAAAAAGCGGTGAAAAGCAGTTTGATTATGTAGACCCCAAAAACCGGGCTGTGCAAATAGATATGGAAACAGACTGTACGGATCATTTAAAGGAAACAGGTGTTTATCTGGCTCCTCAGTTTAAACAGATCAATTTTAACGATAGCAATTTCGAATACGAAGCTTCGGTTATTATTCCGGTAAAAAACAGGGTAAAAACATTGGGAGATGCCATAGCATCCGTATTGAAACAAAAAACATCTTTCAAGTTCAACCTCATCATTGTAGATAATTATTCGACAGACGGCACTACTGAACTGATTGAAAATTATGCCAACAAAGACAACCGGGTTATTCATGTAATTCCCGAAAATAAAACATTGGGAATAGGCGGGTGTTGGAACGCGGGAGTAGATAGACCCGAATGTGGCAAGTTTACCGTACAGCTGGATAGTGATGATGTATATGAAAATGAAAATACATTGCAAACCATGGTCAATGCTTTTTATGAGCAAAACTGCGCCATGGTGGTAGGTTCTTATACGATGACCAATTTTGCCATGGAAGTAATTCCGCCGGGATTGATAGACCACAAGGAATGGACTCCCGACAATGGACGCAACAATGCTTTACGCATCAACGGATTGGGTGCCCCACGGGCTTTTTACACGCCTCTGCTAAGGGAAATAAAAGTGCCGAATACAAGCTATGGCGAAGATTACGCACTAGGACTTCGTTTTAGTCGCGAGTACCAAATAGGACGCGTTTACCAATCGGTATACTTCTGCCGCCGCTGGGAAGGAAACTCCGATGCCGCACTGGATATTGTCAAGTTAAACGCTAACAATGCTTATAAGGATAAAATCAGGAGCATTGAAATGATGGCAAGGAAAAAATAACACACCTCTCCCGCCCTATGGGCACCCTCTCCACAAGAGAGGGATAAGTGAATCAACATCTGTTGCTGGTTTCTAAGTTCCCTCTCCTTCGGAGAGGGCGGAGGGAGAGGTCATTCAATCAGCCGTAAACTACGGCTGATTTCTTTTTGTAGCGATTCTGATTTTTCTGTTTCCTGTTGCAGTTGCAAAAAGATTTTGCTTTCGGGGAAAGCACTCATAGAGCGATATATTTTCCAACGAATAAGGTCATTGTTGATATATTCGGAAAAACAGTTTCTCAATAATTCAAAAACATTTTCCTGCGGATTATAAAAACAAATAAAACCAATTGCATCAATAGCTTCGCTTAGTTGCCTTTCGTTTTTTGTAGATAGTAACAAAAGGAGTTCCGGCAAAGCGTACGTGCCAATATGAGCCAGCGTACGTGCCACAATATCGCGGGGCAAAGGATAACTGTCTTTTTCGAATTCTTTTTCGGAAGGCCGGTTATGTTGGTTGCCGCCTATATTTCCCAGTTCGGCAACAAGAGGTTTTATGGATGCCTGGCCAATAGAAACCAACGCATTGCATATCTCTATTTTAGGATATAGTTTCTTTTCCTTTTTCAGGGCTTCTATTAACTTTTCAACTACAAACGAATTTTTCTCCGTCGACAACAAACGGGCAGCCAAGGTTCTTTCTGTAGGCACATTACTTTGCAACAAGTTAATCTTATCGACCACAGGCATGGAAAGATGCGTATTTTCCGTTCCTTTTTCCAGAAATCCTCTACCGGCCAGATTGTTGCTGTTGCTTTTCATCTCTAATAAAAATCCCACAAAGACAAAAAGCGTACTAAATCTGGTGTTCTTTTTGTCTTTGTGGGATATTCTTATATTACCCTTTTATCAAACTAATAAATTCTTCACGGGTTTTAGCTTGTTCAAAAATACCGGTAAAGTCCGATGTAGTAGTAATAGAATGTTGTTTTTGTACACCACGCATTTGCATACACATATGTTGAGCTTCGATAACTACCATTACTCCAAGGGGTTTGAGAGTAGTTTGAATACATTCCTTGATTTGAGTCGTGAGACGTTCCTGCAACTGCATGCGGCGCGAGAAAATCTCCACCACCCTGGCAATTTTACTCAGTCCGGTAATATGCTTATTAGGAATATAGGCTACGTGGGCTTTACCGAAAAAAGGCAACATGTGGTGTTCGCACATGGAATAAAAGTCAATATCTTTTACAATTACCATTTGTTTATAGTCTTCGGTAAACACAGCCGAGCGAACTATTTCTTCCGGATTCTGATCATATCCATGCATCAGGAACTGCATAGCTTTGGCTACTCTCTCGGGTGTTCTCACAAGCCCTTCTCTTGAAATATCTTCGCCCAACAGTTCTATTATTTTCTGATAGTGATAAGCTAATTCTTCCGTTTTTTCGGGATGGTTATTGGTATACATGGATTTGATAGATATTGATAGATATTGATAGATATTGATAGAAAGTCTACGAATATCACGAAGCAAATATCTACTAAGATCTTGATTATTTAAATGGGGATCCTGACGTCTTCTTTAATAATATAGAAAGTGTCTTTTATCTTTGGAAATTCTTTTTTCAGCAAATTTAGCAATGTCGAAGCTTCCTGATAGGTACGGCAATCGCCTACACGCACTTTCCAAAAAGGAGATGCAAAAGTAATATAAGCGGTTACATCCGGAAATTTTCCTTTTATCTCGGCTTCGAGTTTAAAAGCTTCATCTTTCGAAACCCTAGGGGTATTGCTCGAATACACTTGTACCCTGTAGCCATTTATTAGAATAAAATTCTGTCCGTTTTTTATCTTATTTTGCTTCACATTTTCGGTCATGGCTATTACCAACCTCGGATCCTGATAAACCCGCACTCTACCTTCACCGGGTTTCTGCACAGTAAGTATATCGAAAAAAATAAACTTCTTTTCTTCGGCAGGTGCAATCGAATCGTT
>JAVBUB010000080.1:0-5471 GCA_031555675.1 Paludibacteraceae bacterium
ATCAATTTTTATTTTTGAATGCAAATTACACAAATTACACGAATGAATGCAAATTTTATTGTGTTTTTTGTGTTCTTAAATTTTTCCTATCTTTGTTCAAAATATACAGTCCACAGATTACACGGATTATCAATTCATATACTCATTATATAATTCTGTGGATTAATGCAAATCAATAATTACTCTGATCATCATATAAAACCATGTCTACAGGAAAACTAGTGATCTTTTCTGCTCCTTCGGGATCTGGAAAAAGCACCATCATCAATTATTTATTGCAAAAGGATTTCAATCTCGAGTTTTCTATTTCGGCCACCAGCCGTGCACCTCGGGGAACAGAACAAAATGGCAAGGAATATTACTTTCTTTCGCCGGAAGAGTTCAGAAATAAGATTAAAAACAACGAATTCCTGGAATATGAAGAGGTGTATACGGACTGTTTTTATGGAACGTTAAAAAGTGAGGTTGAACGGATTACCGAAGCAGGCAAAAATGTGATTTTTGATGTAGATGTGGTTGGTGGAATGAATGTCAAAAAACACTATGGAAACCGTGCATTGGCAGTATTTATAGCTCCTCCGAGCATCGAAGAATTAAAAAACAGGTTACTTCATCGCAATACGGATTCACTTGAAATGATCGAAAAGCGAATAGATAAGGCTATTTTTGAAATTAGTTATTCTTCGCAATTCGATATAGTAATTGTCAATGATAACTTAGATAAGGCGTTGGCTGAAAGTGAAAAAGTATTGAAAGAGTTCTTAAGTTTATAAAGTTCGACAACACAGTTGTTGTAGGCAATGCAGGACTGTATGGTGCAGACACGATGAACAAAAAATAGAAATAATATGAAACTGGTTAAAGTGTTTATATTTTTGCTTTTTGTGCTATGGTCAAAAAATACTTTTGCAACAGCACAATATGGAGATTTATTTGTCATAAATGGAAAAACTGTCGAAATTTTTTCAAATCCGTTAGAGGAATACTTCGAAAAAAAGGGAGCAAGAACAATAGGCGAAGTTGATTTAGATGTAGGAGAAAGTTGTACTGCCTTATGGAGAGGTTATGTGGCTACTTGGAAGTTGGAAAATGACAAATTGTATTTAATTCGTGTTCAAACTAATTATTGTAGTAGCCCAAAAGAAATTGACATTAAAAAAGAATTTGGTTCTAAAAAAGTTTTTGCGGACTGGGTAGATAGAACAATTGTTAGCCCACAAGGAGAATTGCTTCAATATGTTCATATGGGTTATGCTTCTATTTATGAGGGAGATAAACATTACACTTTTAAGCAAGGAAAACTTATTGATACGAAGGAGTTTAATTATCTCGAAAAAGATAGTACATTGCTTTTTCCGGGCGAATATTTTTTACGCGATACGATTCAATCAATAATTTTAAACTCATTAAGCGAAGCAGAAAGGGATAGCATAGACGCTAATGATAGTAATGAGTTAATTGTGTCTTTTAATGAAAATGGTGAGATTTCAAATATTGCTTTCCTTTACGAGAGTGTAAATGATAAAATAATGCTCAGAAAAGCCAAAGAAGCCTTAATAGGATTTCCCCAAATAATGAAAGTAAATCACAAAAATTATTATCCACCAGAATTAGAAATATGGCTCAACGGACATTGTTTGAAATTTCCCAATGATACTAAATATGGTTGTATTTCTGAGTCAAGAGTGAAAAATTCTAACACAAAAGAGACTAACGAAGAAGAGACAATTTTGACAACGATATATTTGGGCGTGTTTGTTACTGGTTTAATTGTTATTTGCACTTTTGTTTTCTGCATTTACAAAATTAAGCAAGTTAAACGAAAACGAAAGAACAAATAAAATGCACTTTATAGACATTATAACTTTACAACTCAAATCAATTTATTGTCAAAACGGAACGGAAATGTTATGTTTCACTTCTTCCATAACAAATACGCTCTGAAGGCTTCCTATACTCTCCTCTACTCCTAGTATATTGATAACAAAGTCTTTGTAATGATCCATGCTTTGAGCGCAAATTTTAAGCATAAAATCATATTCGCCGGATATATTATAACATTCGGTTATTTCATCTATTCCTGCTATTACCTGCATAAACTGTGACCGATAGTCTGCATTGTGATGCTTTAGCCTGATATGGCAAAATACAACAACTCCTTTATTTAGTTTTTCGTGCGAAAGAATGGCCATATATTTTTTGATATAGCCTTCTTTTTCGAGATGTTTGATACGTTCAAACACCGGCGTTGGCGATAGATTTACCAAGGTTGCCAGTTCTTTTACGGTTCTGTTTGAGTTTTCCTGAAGCAATTTCAAGAGTTTAATGTCTGTAGCGTCAATACCTTCCATAGAGAAATATTCTGTATTGTTATAAATTTTAAGTTTAATATTAGATCAATATTCTAATAAAATATACAAATATAGTTATATTTTTCAAAAATTAATTAAATAGTATTTTTATATTCTATAATATTTATTTTTGTAATAAAATTATTCATAAAAATAAGATTATGGAAGAAAGATTTAACACCCAAGCTATACATACTTCATATCCGAAGCAAGATCCTTATGGTAGCTTACAATTTCCCGTTTACGAAACCAATGCCTTTGAGTTTGAAACAGCCGAAGCCATGGCAGATGCTTTTACAGGTAAAACAACGGATCATACTTATTCGCGTATTACCAACCCGACGGTAAGTTATTATGAAAAACGAATAGCCGAAATTACCGGTGCTTTTCGTGTTACGGCATTCAGTTCGGGCATGGCAGCTATTACCAATGTATTTTTAACCATAGCCAAAGCAGGTGGTAATATAGTTACTTCACCTCATTTATTCGGAAATTCTTATTCTTTACTGGCTTCAACATTAAAGCCCTTTGGAGTGGAAGCGCGCTTCTGCGATTTAACGAATTTAAAAGAAGTAGAGAAAGCGATTGATGAAAATACTTGCGCGGTTTTTCTGGAGATTATTACCAATCCACACTTGGAAGTTGGAGATTTAAAGGCTATTTCGGCAATTACCAAAAAGAAAAATGTTCCATTGGTGGCGGATACTACTATTATTCCTTTTTGCGCTTTCAAGGCAAAAAATTTCGGCATAGATATTGAAGTGGTTTCTTCTACGAAATATATATCAGGAGGGGCTACGAGCTTGGGTGGATTAATTATTGATTATGCTACTTTCGATTGGAGTAAAACTTCGTTGATAAAAGAATACTCTCAACATAAGGCAGAAGCTTTTACTGTAAAACTACGAAAAGAAACGCACCGGAACATAGGAGCTTATATGACACCTCATACAGCACAAGCGCAATTGCTGGGATTGGAAACTTTATCGCTTCGTTTTGAAAAGGCTTCGGTATCATGCTTATTTTTGGCTAAAGAGTTACAAAAGATTCCTGAAATTTGCTCCGTCAACTATATTGGTTTGGACTCTAATCCTTTTTACCGCATCAGCAAGGATCAATTCGGAGAGTTACCAGGAGCTATGTTAACGTTTGATTTGGTTTCGAAAGAGGCTTGTTTTGCTTTCTTAAACAAGTTGAAACTGATTAAACGGGCTACTAACCTGTTTGATAATAAAACATTGATTATTCATCCGGCAAGTACTATTTTCGGGCCATTTTCTCAAGCAGAACGGGATAAGATGAATATCTCCGGTAATACAATACGGCTTTCTGTAGGTCTGGAAAATGTGACTGATTTATTGGAAGATATCAGGCAGGGATTCAAGATTTAAAATTCAAGATTCAAGATTGCTGGCATTGATATATTTTTTATTTTCAGTAAGCAAAAAAGGACTAATTGCTTAGTCCTTTTTTCGTTATTTCTTTTCGATAATTTCCATTCCTTTCATAATGGCTTGCTCATTCATGGGGAGCAAGTGGTGATGGCGCTCCGGCAATGTTTTTTTCAGGGCTTGCATCACGCTTTCGATTTCGACAATAGGACGCGCTTTAAGTAGTCCTCCCAATACAATCATATTGAATGTCTTTTCCATTTTCAAAGCCGCCGCGGTATCCATAGCGCTTACTTTATAAACAGAAATATCTTTACGGGTAGGTGGAATGGTTATACCGTTATCGTCATAAATAAGGGTTCCTCCGGGTTTTACCGCACTTTCGAATTTATCGAGTGATTGTTGATTCAGTATAATGGCTGTATCGTATTTGGCCAAAATAGGTGAACTAATGGCTTCGTCGCTAATAATAACGGTTACGTTGGCTGTTCCACCTCTTTGTTCGGGGCCGTAAGAGGGCATCCAGGTAACTTCTTTGCCTTGCATCAATCCTGCATATGCTAAGATTTTTCCCATCGACAAAACTCCTTGTCCTCCAAATCCGGCTATGATTAATTCTTCTTTCATAAATATAGTAAACAAGTAGAGAGGGTTACGAGTAAACAAGGTAAATACCTGAACCCTGTGCTAATTATTAATTATTAATTGTTAATTTATTATCTGTCTTTTAAATCTCCTATCGGATAAACCGGGAACATGTTTTCTTCCATCCATTTATTGGATTGAACAGGTGTCATTTTCCAACCGGATGAGCAGGTAGCCACGATTTCGATAAAGGAGCATCCTTTGCCTGGAATCATAGAGTTTTCGAAAGCTTTGCGAATGGCTTTTTTAGCTTTTTTTACGGCATTGGCAGTGTGTACGCTTTGACGGGTAACATAGCATGTTCCTTCCAAATCGCTTACCAATTTGGTCATATTTAACGGATAACCATTCAATGCTGTATTTCTTCCGTATGGGCAGGTCGCTGTTTTCATTCCTTCAATAGTGGTAGGAGCCATTTGCCCTCCGGTCATACCATAAATACCGTTATTGATAAAAATGATGGTAATATTTTCTCACCTGTTGCAGGCATGAATGGTTTCGGCGGTACCGATAGCAGCCAAATCGCCGTCGCCTTGATAGGTAAATACTAGTTTATCGGGGCATAACCTTTTTACTCCGGTAGCAACTGCGGGCGCACGTCCATGAGATGCTTCCTGAAGATCTATATCCAGATAATTGTAAATGAAAACAGCACAACCTACAGGACCTACACCTACGGTTTTTTCCACCATGTTCATTTCGTCTATTACTTCTGCCACCAATTTGTGTACTACGCCATGACTACATCCCGGACAATAGTGCATAGGAGTGTCGTTCATGAGTACAGGCTTCTGGTAAACCAGGTTCTCGGGTTTTATTATTTCGTTTGCTGTCATAATTCTTACATGATTTGTGTTTTCAATGCAACCAGAATTTCATCAGGTGCAGGTATAATACCTCCCATGCGTCCGAAATGTTCTGTTTTAACTTTGCATTCTGTAGCGAGTTTTACATCTTCAATCATTTGTCCGGCATTCATTTCTACGACCAAAATGCCTTTAACCTGATCGGCTAACTGGCGAAGTCGTTTTGTTGGGAATGGGAATAATGTGATTGGTCTTAGCAAACCAACTTTAATACCTTC
>JAVBUB010000159.1:0-7013 GCA_031555675.1 Paludibacteraceae bacterium
ATGATTATACAATGGCCAGCATTTTAGATGGCGCGGGCATTGATATTTTACTGGTAGGCGATTCGGCATCGAATGTGATGTGCGGAAATATAACCACCTTGCCCATGACACTAGATCAGATGATTTACCACGGGAAATCCGTTGTAAATGGAGTAAAGCGTGCTTTGGTGGTGGTCGATATGCCTTTTGGAAGCTGCTCCGGGCATCCTACCAAATCATTGGAAGCAGCTATCCGCATCATGAAAGAAACGGGTGCAGATGCCATTAAAATAGAGGGTGGTAAAGAAATTATAGAGGATATCAAAAAAATAATTGATGCTGGTATTCCTGTTATAGGTCATTTGGGACTAATGCCACAGTCGATCAACAAATACGGAACATTTGCCGTAAGAGCCAAAGAGGAAAAAGAAGCGCAAAAACTACTCAATGATGTGCTTTTACTTGAAGAAGTAGGATGTTCTGCCATTGTGCTGGAAAAAATACCGGCTTCTTTGGCCGGAAAAGCAGCTCAAAGCATTTGTATTCCTATCATCGGTATTGGCGCGGGTGGCAGTGTAGACGGACAGGTATTGGTGGTTCATGACATCATGGGAATGACCAAAGGATTTTCTCCCCGTTTTTTACGCCGGTATGCCGATCTACATACAATTATGACAGAAGCAGTACAGCATTATGTTGCAGATGTTAAATCAAGAGATTTCCCTAATCAAAATGAACAGTATTAAGTAGAGTATACGAGTAAACAAGTAGACCAGTAAACGAGAAAAAAATGCAATAGTGGCAACTCGTTTACTTTTATTTGAAATCTATCGCCAGTTTCAAATTTATTTGTCTTGTTGTTAAGTAATTAGGAACCGCATATTGATGATTATTGACATCGGTTACCCAGTAATAGGAACTTACATTTTTGGTATTCAACAGGTTAAGAATTTCAAGAGTTAACCAGATATTCTTCACATGGTTAAATGCTTTTTTACTTATCAGTTTATCTTCTCCATTTACCAATATACGCGAAGCGCCTATATCTACACGGCGATAAGGAGGTGTACGGAATGTAGCGGAATAACGGTCGGTGCTCGGAGGGCCAAAAGGCAGCCCGTCTTCCCATACGAATTTCAGGTGCACTTTATATTTGGGATTATTCGGGAAATAATCCTGGAAAAACATAGTAAATCCATAGCGTTGTTCATTTGGACGTGGAATATAACCGGGATAAACTGTATTTCCATTAGAGTCTTCATAAGAATCTCCCTTGACATCTTCACGTGACCTCATTAGCGAAACACCAATCCAAGAATCGGTTCCGGGTACCATTTCGCCAAACAGTTTTAAATCTAATCCGGTGGTATATCCTTTGGATACTTGTTTACTCAAGTATATTATTTGCAAATTATCTACGGTATATGGTGTAAAGCGGCTGCCCAATTTATAATACCCTTCGGCAGTAAGTTTAAAAGGCCGTCCCCATGAGCGGAAGTAATAATCTGTAGCCAGTACAAAATGATAAGTTTTCTGAGCCTTGATGTCTTTATTGAGTTCCACTGTATTGTTACCTTCGGCATCTTCAACGGTATAACGCAGCTCTTTATAAAAAGGTGCCTGATAATAAAGTCCGGTAGCAAAACGGAACACAAAATTGTTTTTCCAAGTTGGAATATACCCCAAAGAAACACGGGGACTCAACAGAAATTCATCATTAAACGTCCAGTAATTAGCCCTGATACCTGCCGTAGCAGCAAGGGTGCCCACGTCCCAGTTGAATTTATAGGTATCCTGCAAAAATCCCTGGAAGCGGTAGGTATTCAATTTCTGATGCCCGGATAAGTTATAATATAGATCAACTTGTTGTCTATCGTTATCATATCTAGTATAAGGATAAGTAATGGAGTATCCGGCAGAATCCCTCATCTCCCATTCTTTTACTTTATCGTTTATCATTTCTTCCTGGGCACTTATCCCCCACTTCACATTATGTCCTTTTTTTTTCCAATCGCCCAGATGTGATATACCGAGAACACTGGCTTGTAATTCATTACGGGCATGTTCATGATATGAGCCCACTCCCAACGTGCTTCCGTCCTTACCAGTTCCGTCCACTTCACTCAGCCAATACTCGCCTGTAATATCATATGTTTCTTCTTCGTTGGTATGAAAAGCTGAAGTCATGATACTCAACGTTAAATTTTGCAGTGGTTTGTAATTCAATGTAAGCGCTCCGAATAAGGTACGGAACATATCTTTCTCTTGTCCGTCAAAATAAACTTTGAAAGATTTTACTTCATCCATGGTTCCGAACGAAGTACTTCTAGATTTCGGAATAAATTCGTAATTATTCTGCGAGAAATTACCTAAAAAAGTGATTTCCCATTTGGACGAGAAATCGTATGTCAGATAAGTTTGATAATCAAGGAAATTGGGATTATACTCGCCTTTTTCGTCGAGTGTACCCAACAGATACCGGGATGTTTTATAACGGAATCCGTGTATCTGGGTAAATTTTTTACTACTGGTACCTACATAGGCCGACGCTCCAAGCAGGCTTACCGAAATGGATGCTTCAAATGATGTTGGTTTCTTGTATTTAATATCGAGTACCGACGACATTTTATCTCCATACCTGGCATCGAATCCTCCGGCCGAAAAAGCCACTTTTTCTACCATATCGGGGTTGATAAAGCTTAACCCTTCCTGTTGTCCGGAACGAATCAGCAACGGACGGTATATTTCAATATCATTTACATAAACAATATTTTCATCATAACTTCCGCCTCTTACCGAATACTGGTAACTTAAGCCGGTTCCCCTTACTCCGGCCGTGGTAGCCAGCAGGTCCTCTATTCCTTCGGTAGAAGGAATTAAGCGGGTATCATTTGGATTTATTGTTTGTAAGGAAGAAGTTTGTATTTGTATTCCTCTGACTTCGGCTCCTTTGAGCTCTATTTCTTGGGAGAGAATTACATTTAATTGTACGGATTTGGATTTATCGGTTATGATACGGGTTAAGACTTCGCTCATGTAAGAATATAGAATAATGAGTGAATCTTGTGGATTTACATAAAAATCATAAAAACCGGAAGAAGCTGTCATAGTAGCATTGGATGTGCCTTTTTGTACCACATTGGCAAATTCCACGCCTTCTCCGGCTTTATTGGTGACATATCCATAAACACGTACACGGTTTTGCGAATACCCCATTGATATAAAGAAAAAAAACAGTACCAATAAAGTGAGATTACGCTTCATTCCGAATTTACACATAAAATTTTATTCTTCTTTTTTTGGAAATACAAAGAAAACATCTAATTTTGTTCCATCAAAATAAAATGAGCTTTATTACAGATAAACTTATAATTAACCTATTTATTATTCAACTAAAACTAAAAAAAATGAAAAAAATTTTTAATTTGACCGTTTTGTTGGCAGCTTTAACTGCATTTGCATTTACTTCTTGTGGTGAGGATGAAGATCCTGCTAAAATTAACGTTTCTTTTGAAAGCAAAAACATCGTTAAAGGAAACTCTGCTGTTGTAACCATTACTGTTGATCCAGAAGAAAACTTAAAGTCTATTGAACTTTACTACAATGGTGATTTCCAAAAAAACCTGACTCTTCCTACAAAAGATAAAAGTGCTACTTCTTATGAATTAACTATCAGCAAATCTGATTTAACTGAAATTGGCAACTACAATTTGGAAGTTTATAGCAAAACAGGAAAATCTAAAGATAACCAATTCTATGTAATTCCTGATTTTACAAGTGGTACAGCTACAATTACTGCCAACGGAAACTATTACTATTTACAAGGAACCAGCTGGGGAACATTAGCCGTTACTAATTTGACTGCTACAAGTGTTACAGTAAGTCTTGACGGAAAAACAGCAGTTGAACTTTCTGATGCTGACAAATCTTATTTATTGCAAAATGGAACTGCATCTAAAAAAGATGGTGTTACTAAAGATAATTTCCTTTTAGCTAAGAAAAATGCAGATGCTTCAATTGTTGATAACGCAGGTTTGACAACTCCTATCGTAGGTGCTGAAAACGTAAAATTCGTTTCTGCTGTTGTTCTCCACTAATCTAAACAACAGTTTATAAAATAAAAAATAGCCTGCTTGCACAGGCTATTTTCTATTTTATGATATTCATTCTAATAACAAAAACTTCATATTATCTCAACTCCATGCTTCAAAAATTATTTCCATTTCTCCTCATTTTTTATTATCTTTGTTAAAATTAGGTCTTATCCTAATCTATAGATAATGAAAATCAATATCACAAAAGACTTTATCCTCAAAAATATTTTTTTATTCTTTACAGTTCTTATCGCTACCTCTTGTACCAAAGAGTATATTACCAATGAGTATGTTACCAACGTTTACACCAGCGAATATTATTCTACCTTTTTATACAACCAACAGGAAATTACAGACGATATACGTCCGGCTTACCTGCAAGCAGGCGATTCGGTAGCTATTATCGCCACTTCAAACTACGTAACAACAAGCGAAATTGCTAATGGCAAAGCTATATTAGAAAGTTGGGGCTTAAAAGTAAAAGAAGCCGATAATTTATATAATCGGGACGGACGTTATGCGGGAACTATGGCCGAGCGCGTAGAAGGATTGCAGAAGCTGATAGACAATCCGAACATTAAAGCGCTTATTGCTGCCCGTGGCGGATATGGCTGCGCTCAAATTATAGACAAGGTTGATTTGAAACCATTGGAGAACAATCCGAAATGGATTGTTGGTTATAGTGACGTAACGGTATTACATGCTGCCATGAACAACAAAGGAATAGAAACCATACATGGCGCCATGGCTTATAATTTTTCGGATAATACGAGTGTTAGCAACCTGAAAAAAGCGTTATTCGGTGAATATACGGAACTTTCTATTTCTTATAACAGCAATTGCATTCAGGGTGCCGTAGAAGGCCGTTTAGTGGGCGGTAACCTTTCTATCATCTATAGTTTGGGCGGAACGCTTTTCGATTATAATACAAAGAATGCCATCTTGTTTATTGAAGATACCGAAGAAGCCAACTATACGGTAGACCGCATGTTAATGAACCTGAAGCTGAGTGGTAAGCTTGACTATCTGAAAGGAATTGTAATAGGACAATTTACGAGCATGACACAAGGTTCGGATAAACCATTAAATGAAATAATTCAGGAAAAGGTAAAGGATTTGGGTATTCCGGTCATGTATGGCATACAATCGGGACATGGTACACCAAATATGCCTTTGTATTTGGGAAGGCCTGTTAAACTCGAAGTTACATCGAGTAAGGCTACGATAACGTTTTTATAATAGTATAAAAACGTGAATTAAACAGATACACACAGATATACCATAAAAGTACAGCCTTATGTAAAAACATAAGGCTGTACTTTTATGGTATATCTTTTAATTCGTATTTTCCGTGTGCTTTCTTAATCCAACTTCAGCACCTCTAAGAATGCTTTTTGCGGAACTTCCACAGAACCGATTTGTTTCATTCGTTTTTTACCTTTTTTCTGTTTTTCCAACAGTTTACGTTTACGGCTGATATCTCCTCCATAACATTTGGCAGTTACGTCTTTACGAACGGCTTTGATGGTTTCCCTGGATATAATTTTAGCACCGATAGCTGCTTGTATGGCTACATCGAACTGCTGACGGGGAATAAGTTCTTTCAATTTCTCGCACATGCGTTTACCCAATGTGTAGGCATTATCAAAGTGAGTAAGGGTAGAAAGGGCATCAACGGGCTCACCATTTAATAAAATATCCAGCTTAATGAGCTTTGATTCGCGGAAACCATTGGGGTAATAATCGAAAGAAGCGTATCCTTTAGAGATACTTTTCAGGCGATCGTAAAAGTCAAATACGATTTCGCCGAGAGGCATGTCGTAAATCAACTCAATTCTGTTACCGGAAATATATTCTTGTTTAATAAGCTCTCCACGTTTACCAAGGCATAGTGACATAATCTGCCCTATATATTCGGTTTGAGTAATGACTGAAGCGCGGATATAGGGTTCTTCAATTTTTTCAATAAGTGTTACCTCAGGCATTCCGGACGGATTGTGTATTTCGAGCAGTTCTCCTTTTTTGGTATATATTTTATACTGAACGTTGGGAACGGTGGTAATCACGTCCATGTCAAATTCGCGGTCGAGTCTTTCTTGTATGATTTCCATGTGGAGCATACCCAAAAATCCGCAACGGAAACCAAAACCTAATGCCAAAGAAGATTCCGGCTGAAAAGTCAGGGAAGCATCATTGAGCTGTAGTTTTTCCATCGAAGCACGGAGGTCTTCAAAGTCTTCACTTTCGATGGGATAAACTCCGGCAAATACCATCGGTTTCACTTCTTCAAACCCTGCGATAGCTGTTGGCGACGGATTTTTCACGTGGGTAATTGTATCTCCTACTTTTACTTCCTTGGATGTTTTTATACCTGATATGATATAACCTACATTACCGGCACTTAGGATTTTTTGCGGTACCATATCGAGTCGAAGTATTCCGATTTCATCGGCTTCGTATTCTTTTTCGGTAGCAATAAATTTTACCAGGTCTTTGGAGTGTATGGTTCCGTTTACAATTTTGAAATAGGCTATGATTCCTCTGAATGAATTGAACACGGAGTCAAATATCAAGCATTGAAGTGGTGCGTCGGGATCGCCTTTTGGAGCATGTATTCTTTCTACTACGGCTTGCAATATTTCTTCTACGCCTTGTCCTGTTTTACCACTGGCACGAAGTATTTCCTCCGGTTTGCAGCCCAAGAGTTCTATAATTTGATCTTCGACCTCCTCGGGCATGGCGCTCGGTAAGTCTATTTTATTAATGATAGGAATAATTTCCAAATCGTGTTCAATAGCCATATACAGGTTGGATATGGTTTGGGCCTGAATTCCCTGTGCAGCGTCAACAATGAGCAAAGCGCCTTCGCAAGCGGCAATAGAACGGGATACTTCATAAGAAAAATCTACGTGTCCCGGAGTATCTCTCAGGTTTAAGGTA
>JAVBUB010000153.1:0-6466 GCA_031555675.1 Paludibacteraceae bacterium
GGGCTTTAGCTAAATCTACCACATTGATATAATCACGAATACATGATCCGTCTGGTGTATCATAGTCGTCGCCAAAAACGCTTAGTTCTTTTCTTATTCCGATGGCGGTTTGGGTTAAAAATGGAATTAAATTTTGAGGTACTCCATTCGGTAATTCGCCGATTAAGGTCGAAGGATGCGATCCTATCGGATTAAAATAACGCAAAATGATGCTGTTGATTTTATCCGAAGCAAAAACTGTATCCCGAATAATTTCTTCATCCATTTGTTTGGTGTTGCCATAAGGAGATAAAGCTTCTTTTATGGGACTGCTTTCTTTTACCGGCAATATATCCGGTTGCCCATAAACAGTGCAGGATGATGAAAATACCAGGGAATGAACATTGAATTCGGTCATTAAATCCAGTAAATTCAATAAAGAATCCAGATTGTTTCTATAGTATAGAAGTGGTTTGTTTATTGATTCTCCTACGGCCTTGCTGGCGGCAAAGTGAATAATGCCTTTTATGTCAGGATGTGAAATAAAAACGTTTCGTAATGCAACGGTATCCAAGCAGTCTATTTGATAAAAATGCGGATTTATTCCTGTAATTTGGGTAATTCCTTCCAATACATTGATAGTAGAATTCGACAGGTTGTCGATAATAACAATTTCATATCCGGCTTGTTGCAGCTCTACTACGGTATGTGATCCGATATAACCTGTTCCGCCTGTTACTAGTATCTTTTCTCGCATTTTATTTTCTTCATTAATCGTTTTTCATGACTCGGCAAATTTCAAATAAGTTTGGCTTTTGCTCTCGCTACTCAAAACGTTGGATTAAATTAATTCAACGAAAGTATGTAAAAAAATCAAAGGTTCCAAGTTCATGTCTGTGGCTTGAACTTGAAACCTTTAATTTAGTCATATTTTTAAGTTTTTTATTATTCAGCTTTGTTATTCCATAAACGAGCCGGATAAACGCCTTTTTTGATCAGCTCGTTTATTTTTAATACAACCTGGTTGCGGTCTTCGGCATATGTTACACCAAACCATTTGGATGGAGTGTCAAGTAGTTTTACCGAGACTTGTTTTGCCGAAATTAAATCATTAACCAGTGTAGGGATGTAGTATTCTGATTTTTCGTCATTTCCTCTTTCTTTCAGGAATTGTTTGAATCTTTCCATGGAATAATCAAAATAATCGGGAGTAAATCCCCACATATTCATCGAAACGGGAGTGTTGTCTTCTAAATCAATGATGTGTCCTGCTTCGTCTTTGTACTGAACTTTTCCGCCTACTCTTTCAATTTGAGTGCGTTCGACAACAGAAGTCAGGTATCCGTTGTTGTCGGAAGAGCAAACGCCACGGCTTACGGCACCGCTTTCAGAGAGAGTGTTTCCTACACGGTATCCTACCATGCAATATTCATTTTGTTTGCCGTTTAATGTAATCAAGTAATCATGCAATATCTGAAAAGATTCTTTGCCATAAAAATCATCTGCGTTGATTACGGCAAATGGCTCGTGTATGGAATCTTTACCCATTAAAACGGCATGATTGGTTCCCCAAGGCTTTTTTCTGTCTTTATTATAAGAATATCCTTCGGGAATATTTTCCAATTCTTGAAATACAATTTCAACGGGTATGACATCTTTGAATTTTTTAAGTACATATTCATCAAAGTCTTTTTCAAAACTATGACGAATAACGAATACTATTTTTCCAAAACCTGCGCGGATAGCATCATAAATAGAATAATCCATGATTGTTTCCCCATTGGGTCCTAGGCCGTCCAATTGTTTCAGACCACCATAACGGCTGCCCATTCCTGCTGCTAAAACGAATAAAGTTGGTTTCATTAAGTTGGTTGTGATATTTAGCCACAAAGTTAATAGAAAAAAACATATAATCATCTTTTTTGTGACTTTGAGCTTATATTTTTTTAGAAAATACTCTTATTTTGTTCATATATAGAAAGATAAAATTGAAGAAAGGTGTGTTAATAAATCACAATATTTTTTCATGAAGGCTTGTTTTATTTCAATGGATGTCTTAATCTGTTTTTGAATTAGATTTTGTAACTTTGTATTTTTAAAAAACCTTCATTATATGAGCAAAATTTTAGGAATGGGCAACGCCCTTGTAGATATATTATCAAGAATAGAATCTGATGAGATGCTGAATGAATTGTCTTTGAGAAAAGGTAGTATGCAGTTGGTAGACAATGATTTTTTACTTTCTTTACAGGACAGGATTGCAGCCTGGGGACATCATTTGGCCACGGGAGGTTCGGCATCCAATACTATTTCCGGATTAGCTAAACTAGGTATTCCTACAGGCTTTTTTGGTAAAATAGGAACTGATTCTGTGGGTCGCTTTTTTAAAGAAGATGCTTCTAAACAAGGTATAAATGTACACTTGTTAACCAGTGATAAAAAATCGGGATGCTGTGTGTCCTTGGTAACACCGGATGGAGAAAGAACAATGTCTACTTATTTGGGTGCGGCATGTGAGTTGGATGTGGAAGATTTAAGCCTTTCGTTGTTTGATAATTACAGTATATTACATATTGAAGGTTATTTGGTTTACAACCAACCATTGATTGAAAAAGCAGTTGTAATGGCTAAGAAAGCAGGATTAAAAGTTTCCATTGATTTGGCCAGTTTTAATGTGGTGGATGAAAATTTGGATTTTTTGAAGAATTTGATATCACAACATGTGGATATTGTATTTGCCAATGAAGAGGAAGCTTTTTCTTTTACTGGTAAAAAAGCGTTTGATGCAGTGTCTCATATTGCCGAAATGTGCGATATTGCTATTGTAAAAATAGGGAAAGAAGGTTCTTATATACAATCGGTCGGAGATCAGATTCATTATATACCTGCTACCCAATCCAAGGCTATTGATACAACCGGAGCCGGAGATTTGTATGCTTCGGGTTTTTTGTTTGGTTTTACATCCGGATATCCGTTGAATATTTGCGGACAAATAGGAAGTATTGTTGCCGGACATGTGGTAGAGGTTATGGGTGCTAAAATAGATGATTCCCGTTGGACTGTTATCAAAGATGAAATTCAACGTATTGTAAAGAATTAAAGCTTATTCCTGAATTTTACATGATTTTTAATTTTAATTGAATGAAATTCAGATTTTTACCCCTTGTAGTATTTTATTTTTTCGGTAGCCCTGCGTGGGCTACCGAAAATTACCTTTCTCTTCAAACTCATTTGTTGTTGAAGCAATATTCTTCTTCAAAAAGTGCTAAGTCTTTGGATGCCGATACCGACGAAAATGTTCATTTAATATTACTTGTTTCGGATTTATTTGATATTTTTTCTTTAGATTCTTTGGATATTGCAGTACAGAGTGATTTCGATTCTATATTAACGGTGGTATCCCCTATGAAAAGCTTACCGGCTTTGGTTAATTTAAACGGAATTAAATATATTCGCGCCGGTATGCCGGTAAAATCCAAGTTAAATATAGCGGTGCCGGCTATTTCTGCTGATAAAGTGATAAAAGGTATTGATCTGAATAAAGAATACAACGGAGAGGGTGTGATAATAGGCCTTGTTGATTTCGGGTTGGATTTTACTCATCCTGATTTTTTCTCTGCCGATGGTAAATTAAGAATTTCGAGAGCCTGGATACAATCCGAAGGGAGATCTTCCGGCAAGAACGTGAAATATGGTAAGGAATATATCGGACAATCTGCTTTGTTGTCTAAAGAAGCTTCCAGAATAGATAACTCGCATGGAACTCATGTTTGTGGCATTGCAGCCGGAGGTGGCGGTAGTAGTATTTATAAAGGCGTGGCTCCCGGTGCAGAAATTGTTTTTGTAGAAACGGGAGGAAGCGATATTGAAATACTTGATGCCGTAAGGTATATTTTTAATCATGCCGATTCGGAAGGTAAACCTGCCGTTGTGAATATAAGCTTGGGCACACATTTTGGTCCGCATGATGGTCGCTCTTTTATTGATGTGAACCTGGATAAACTTTCGGGGGAGGGGAAAATAGTGGTAGGAGCTGCAGGCAATGAAGGATATTTGGATATGCATATACAGCATTCTTTTTCGGCTCTTACAGATACGCTTCGTACGGTAATAGAAATGGATAAAAACGTCAATTATTCGTATGTAGACATTTGGGGAGATGCTAATACAAAACTTGATGTTGCTATTGAAATATATGAAATCAGGACAAAGGAAATTGTTTATTCTACATCATTTGGTAGTACTGCCAGTAATTATAAACTGGAAAAAACCTGGTACGATACACGTGGAAGAAGCATTAATGTCAGTTTATATTCTCAGGCTAAATATGCCAGCAATGAAAAGCCTAATATCGAAATGCGTGTAGATAATTCTATTTATACTGATTATGCTGTTGCATTACTGCTGAAAGGAAGCACAGGAAAAAGAGTAGATTTATGGAATTGCGGAGAGGGTTATGGCGCACAATTGACAACCTTAGCAGGAACAAATAAGACCGGCTGGACAGCAGGGATTAAAACCGGAACTGTTGGTGAAATAGGGGGTACGGGTAATAAAGTTATTTCGGTGGGTGCTTATGTGTCTAAAAATGAATGGACAGATTTATCAGGTAAAATTCGTTATAGTTCATCTGATATCGGCGATATTTCTTTTTATTCTTCTATGGGGCCGACGGCCGACGGAAGAACAAAACCGGATGTTACGGCTCCCGGATCTTTGGTGGTTTCGGCTCTCAATTCTTTTGATCCGGAATATTCCATGTATGGCATTAACAGAAATATGCTGGTATATAGAGATGTAAAAGGCCCGTATTATGGCATTATGGAAGGTACCTCTATGGCGGCACCTATGGTAACAGGTTCTGTAGCCCTGATGCTACAGAAAAATCCCAAACTGACTTCTGATGATGTTAAGGCATTGATGCGTGAGTATTCCAATCAAGATTCACATACAGGCGTGATAGATGAAAACGGAAGTAATATCTGGGGGTATGGTAAACTCAACGTTCATGAAATGATGAAATCGAAAGCCGTTAATCGCATACCGGGTATTAAGAATGTAATTGTTTATAATGAAACGGATAAGTCTATTGGTTTTGGGGTAAATATTGATACGGAGATAGAAGCGCCGATTACCAGGATTGAGATATTTACAATTGCAGGACAAAAAATAATAGATAAAAATGTGTCGGCTGACGATATTATTGATCTTTCTCATTGTCAGTCGGGAGTGTTGCTGGTAAAAGTTTATTCGGGTAAAAAATCGATAGTGAGAAAAATAGTCGTGTTTTGATATAATTTGTTTTGAATAATTATGCGAATCACGAGTTGAAATCTGGTTTATTCCTGTTTTTTTACAAAATAACCTAAGTAACCAACAGTTTAAAACTCAACCTGATTGCCTATATCGTTGATTACAATATGTAGTTTAAATCCATGAAACCATCTCGTGGTGGATTTCTCAGTGGTTGCTAACCCATTGAAAATCTTGATCTAAATAGGGATATTTATTAAATGCATAAAAACAAACGGAGCGTGTTGCTGATTGCGACACGCTCCGTTTCTTCATTGTAAATTAAATTTGCTCTTAAACCTGAACTATATCTAACAATATTAAGTTTTGGAATTGCAAGCGGAGTTTATTAATGGTAAACCAATAATTTGAATGAATTCGTTCCAATCTGCACCAAATACATGCCCGGTTGAAGTGTGTTTATGGCAATATGTTCATCCGGATGTATTATTTTGCTTAGGATAGTTATGCCATTTAAATCTTTTAATGCGAGTAGTGCTTTACCCTCAAAGCCGCTTAATGCAAAGCTGTAGACTGCCGGATTAGGATATATTTGCAGGCCGGACGTCGTTGGTATATTCTCTATTGAAGAAAGAATAGACCATTGGGCATATACTGTCATGTCGGATGTAACAATGGAATTTGAACTGAAAGTTGTACCGCTTCCATTGAGCTCGCTATTCCAGCTGTTGAAAATATATTCGGCATGGATTGGCTCCACGGGCATTGCAGGTAAAGTATTTCCATTTTCGGCAAGTAGTGTAGTATCCTCTGTTTCATCATCATTGTAATTGAATGTGACAGAAAAAATATCTGTGGCACTGCTAAAAATGGGGTATCCGTTGTTTTTGCTTTCCGTATCAGTATACCATAAACATGCTTTCGGACTATCCGGATTAGCATTATTATATGTTTTTGCATTGACATTAAGGCTAAGAATAAAAGCGTTTTTTTTCATTTGTTCGGTAAGCATACTTTCATATTGTCCGGACATATTTTCTGTGTCTTTGCTTCCGTCTCCTTTGGCTTGCCCGCTTTCTTTCATATCCCAGTAACAATAGGCAAGTATACTATTATTGCTTCTTCCAACTATACCTCCTACACTGGTATCTTCTCCTTGCACCTTACCTCTATTATAACAGTTGGTAAGTGTACAGGCGGAATTAGAAATTGTTCCTATGATACCTCCTGCATC
>JAVBUB010000166.1:0-13558 GCA_031555675.1 Paludibacteraceae bacterium
TTATTTCGGAACATTTGTTTTAAACGCTGTCGGATTTGGCCTTGGTGACATTATTACCTTCAAAGTTCCGCGTTTTTCCGCGCCCGAAATACCATGTGGAAGTAATTTACAGAAAAATCAAATTAAAGATGAAAATCAAAGTTATGCCATAAACAGGGTTTCGGGTGGGCTGAACAGGGATGGTGTATATGGATACGAAGCTCAATACACTCTTTCGCATTATTATACTTTTATATTCCGCGACGAACCGAAAACAGGTATTTATCAAACTGTCGCCGACCATATTATGCCAGCTCCCTACACAAATAGAGCTGATATTGTAGAAGTAATTGTAAATAAAAAGGCCGGATTTAGCTTTCTTTCTCACCATGTCGATAAAATGCAGCAAATATATGTTGATCGTACTAATCCCAATAAAATTATTATTTCATTTTGTGGTTTGAAATACTCTTACAATGTTTCGGGATATAATATAGATACTGAATTACAAGGATGTGTTGAAGTTGCTCTTTAGCTTTTTACCTGACATTTCATTATTGATGCAAATCAAGAGCCTGGTTTAACAGAAAAAAACTTCTCCTGCCCAACCAACATATCCTGAAATAATTTAGGCCAGTCGGGAATGCCCATTTTACGACCGATGCGAACAATAATCACATCCTTATCCTTATTTACATATAATACCTGTCCAAATAACCCTTTGGCAAAAAATTCCTTCTCATCCCGAATAACCCGCCATTGATAGTTATAACAATAGCCTTGCTCATCTTTTGACTCAGGAATAGTTTGAGTCAGCGAAGTTTTAACCCAACGCTCCGGCACCACCTGTATACCGTTATATTTTCCACCATTTTCATACAAACGGGCAAATTTGGCAAAATCCAAAGCCGTACTATTCAAACAACAAAAAGCCCGTATTTGCTCATATTTCGGAGAATCTACCGTCCAGCTTGCGTCAAACTCCATATCCAATTTGCTCCAAAGTCTCTCTTTAAAATAATCTACAAACTTTTTACCCGATGCACTTTCTACCGCCATCGCCAGCATTTGAGTGGCAGCACTTTGGTATTCATAGCGGGTATTGGGTTCTTCTTTCATTTTAATGGTCTTAATATGCTCCTTCAAATTATTGCCATAATATAAAGTAGGCAATGTCATGGGCGATTCCTTAAAAGCATCCGCGGCATTCATGCCTGTGCGCATATTCAGCAAATCAACAATCCTAACCTCATCTAACTTTTTATTCAAATAAGGTAAATATTTGGTAATAGGGTCATTAATACTTTTTATATAGCCATCTTCAATCGCAATACCTACCATCGCCGACACAAAAGATTTAGCCACCGAAAAAGCATCAATCATGGTAGACGGCTGGTAACCCTGAAAATAGCGTTCGTACACAATGCTATCTTTATAAATTACCAAAAAAGCGGCTGTTGTTTTATCCTGCAAAAAGTCATCAAAACGCTTATATTGTTTTTCATCGTCATAAAAAGAGTCAGGGAGCTTTATCTTCCATTCATAAGAAGCACGAGGAAAATAAAAAGGGTCTTCTGATGCCTCAAGAGGCAATGTTGTAAAATGCTTGTAATCATCAATATCCGGAGACATATATACTGTTCCCCTGAAAAACACACAAGAATTAAACAGCACGCACAATACGGCTGATAATACTAACTTCTTTCCCATTTTTGTAACAAATTTAGGATTTCTCACAAAAACACGAAGTTCACAAAATTAGATCTGATGACTTTTTAGTCATAAATTTAGCTTCCTGATTTTAGAGTCTTTGTGGAAAATTAAAAACTAACTTTCACTTTTAATATACTTAAATAGCACTCTATTCGTAAGAATTATATAGTTTATTACTCACTTTTATCATTTATGCCAATTTAAATATACTTTTTAAACATTTTTTTTGTATTTTTGTTCTCTTAAAATTTTTAAATCAATTATTGTGAAGTATTTCGAACAAGACAATTCCACAGCACTTCAAGCCATGGACAAAGCAAACTGGATTGCTTTTGCTCCTGTAATTTTTCAAGCTGCAAGATCATTAAAAAACCTGGGTATACTACAAGCTATTGAAGACACACGAGGTAAAGGATTAACCATTCCCGAACTCGAAAAAATTACCGGGTTAAGCCATTATGGTGTTCGCGTATTATGCGAAGCCGGATTGGCCATAGATTTACTGTTTATCAAAGATGAAAAATATTTCCTGACCAAAACGGCTTATTTCTTCATGCACGATGATTTGACGGTTGCCAATACAGACTTTACAAATGATGTTTGCTACGAAGGCTTGTTTACGTTGGATCAATCTATCAAAAACGGGAAACCGGAAGGATTAAAAGTATTCGGCGAATGGAAAACCGTATACGAAGCGCTTTCCAAGTTACCCGCCAATGTTCAGGACAGCTGGTTTAAATTTGACCATTATTATTCTGACGTATCTTTTGCAGATGCCGTTAAAGTTGTTTTCGAGAAATCGCCTAAAAAAATATTGGATATCGGTGGAAACACCGGAAAATTCTCATTCTTTTGCCTGGCAAACAATGCCGAAGTAAACATGAGCATCATGGATTTACCCGGACAATTGAATATGGCTAAAAAGAATGCAGAAGAAAAAGGGCTGTCAAACCGTATGAACTTTATCGAAGCCAACATACTTGATCCGGCACAAAAAATTCCGCAAGGTTATGATATCATCTGGATGAGCCAGTTCCTGGATTGCTTCTCCGACGACGAAATCGTATCCATCCTTAGCCGTTGCCGCGAAGCCATGGGCGAAAACACCACCATATATATTCTCGAACCATTCTGGGATCGCCAACGATTCGAAACGTCAGCATTCTGCCTGATGATGACATCGCTTTATTTCACGGCTATTGCCAACGGAAACAGCCAGATGTACCGCTCGGATGTATTTACATCGCTGATTGAAAAAGCAGGATTACGTGTAGAAGAAATTGTAGACGGAATAGGCGTAAGCCACTCGTTAGTAAAATGCACACTTTAATGCAAATCACACAATATTGTTCGATCAGCCAGTACGGTGTATTTCTAAATGGAATACAAACCAGGACAAACGACAATATTCCTGTAGAGAAATTATTCGCGGAATTGTATAGTGAAAACAACATACAATATCCGAAATTTTTCAAAATGGATAAATTGAGTCAGCTGGGATTTCTTACATCTGAGTTACTGCTGCAAAACGCTCCGGAAATAAAAGAATTAAATCCTTATGAAATCGGAGCTGTGTTGAGCAACCATTATTCGAGCCTCAACACCGATTTATTGTTTTGGCAAAGCGAACAAGAAAAAATAGCCAGTCCCTCGCTGTTTGTATATACATTACCCAATGTGGTAAACGCAGAAATATGCATCAGGAATAAATTTAAAGGAGAAAATCACTTCTTGGTTTCCGAAGAATTTGATGCTGAGTTGCTCTATGATAATATTAGCACATTATTTGCGGAAACAAACTTAAAAGCATGCATCGGAGGATGGATTGATATATTGAACGAAAATTATCATTCTGTTATGTTTATGGTTGAAAAAGATGCAAATCATACAAATTCAATTCCATTCACCATAGAGAATATAAACATGATAAATGAACATCAAAAGCAGACAAATTAACGAGTAAACTAGTTGACAAGTCTTTTAACAACACGTCTACTTGTTTACTTATCAACTCGTCAACTAAAAAATGAACTATTTACTTACTTAATATTAAAAAAAACTTATGGACCAGTTAATACAGGAACTAAAAGAGAAGATCGTTGATCACTTGAATTTGACAGAAGTTAACCCGAATGATATTGATGCCGATGCACCTCTTTTCGGTGATGGATTAGGACTTGATTCTATTGATGCCCTCGAACTTATTGTATTATTGCAACAAGACTACGGAATAAAAATTGCCAATGCCGAAGACGGACGTAATATTTTCCGTACTGTACGCACAATGGCAGAATTTATTACATCTAAAAGAGCCTAACATGCGTATTTTTGTAGTCGGATTAGGAGTTGTTTCGGCGCTGGGAGAAAATGTTGAACAAAATCTTCATTCCCTCGCTGCAATGCGGCACGGATTAAATTCCCGTTCCACTATGCTCGACGAAAATTTGCCCGACTTGCCCATCGGAGCTGTATCTTTAACAGACGAAGAACTGCTTCGCAAATGGTCTGTCAATACCAACATACCCCGCACGTCATTATTGGGAATTAATGCAGCCAAAGAAGCACTACAAGCTTTCGACGCGAATGGCGAACGGTTGGGTTTTGTTTCGGGCACTACTGTTGGCGGGATGAACAACAGCGAAAACTTCTTCAAACATTATGTTCCAGCCGACGGCAAACAACAGATCCGTGATATTATATACCACACCTGCGGTTCTTCTACCGGTGAAATTGCCAAACACATTGGGAAACCGTCTTATATATCGACCGTCAATACCGCCTGTTCTTCGGGAGCCAATGCCATTATGCTTTGCGCCCGCAAAATAAAACAAGGTGAACTCGATGTCGCTATAGCCGGAGGAACAGACAGCTTGTGCAGCTACACCATAAAAGGATTCGGCTCATTATTAATTCTCGACAGCGAACTCTGCCGTCCGTTTGACAACTCACGCCAAGGCCTTAACCTGGGAGAAGGAGCCGGTTACGTATTGCTGGTTTCCGAAAAACTGGTAGAAAAATATAACCTGACACCCATAGCCGAACTGGCAGGATATGCCAACGCAAACGACGCGTATCATGCCACCGCCTCGTCGGAAAACGGAGAAGGAGCCTATCTCTCTATGACCGGAGCCATGAAAATGGCATGCATTACCCCCGAATCTATAGACTATATTAATTTGCACGGAACCGGCACGCAAAACAACGACCAATCCGAAGCGGTAGCCCTGAAAAGAATTTTTGAGAAACAAATGCCGGAACTCAGCTCTACAAAATCATACACAGGGCATACGCTAGGTGCAAGTGGAGGTATAGAAGCCGTTTTCAGTTGTCTGGCAATTCGCGAAAACATGATTTTCCCCAGCCTGAGGTTTGAGCAACCAATGAACGATTTGAATATAATTCCTTCAACTAAAATTATTCACAAGCCTGTTAATTATGTCCTTTCCAACTCATTTGGATTCGGCGGCAATTGCAGCAGTTTAATTTTTAAGAAATGTTGAAAAAAATTTATATAACAGCCAGCGCCTGCATTTCGCCACAACACTCATTCGACAATGAGGAATGGTTCGAAAATCCCATTCAGGGTGAAAACTTTACCTGCATAGAACCCGATTATAAAAATTGGATTGATGTCAAGCTAATCCGGCGGATGAACCGGATTGTAAAAATGGGAGTAAGCGCTTCTATGAGCTGTTTGCAAAAAGCCGGCAAAGAAAATACCGATGCCATTGTAACAGCCACTGGTTACGGCTGCATAGAAAGTACCTATCAGTTTCTCGACAGGATGTATTCTCCCGAAAACCTACCTGTTAATCCTTCCGCGTTTATACAATCGACACATAATACCATAGGAGCACAAATAGCCCTGATACTTCCTTGCAAAGGATACAACAACACGATAGTAGACAATGAACTGGCCTTTGAACTGGCATTGAATGATGCAATTTTATACATGAATGAAGTCCCCGGTCAAAATATTTTGCTGGGTGGTGTCGACGAATTGACCTCTCAATTGGCGGATATTTTATCGCAAGTAGCACATAAAAACGAAACCTACGCGGGTGAAGGAAGTACTTTTTTTACCCTTGTTGATGAATGCCAAGATAATGCAATAGAAATAAAATACACCGAAACAGGACTGTTGAATGATGAACAGATTGTTGAAAAAATAACAGAATTACAACAGGAATTCTCATTCCAACACGTCTTAACAAAAAATGCCGGATTCTCGTTGCCATTCGAAATAACCGATTATACCACATTATGTGGGAAATATCCTACTAATGGCGCTTTTGGTTTATGGCTGGCTACAGAAGCATTACAAAAACAATTTTCTCCCCGCACTTATTTCCCAGATAAAATTACATCCGTTCTACTATTGAGTAAAGCCAGAAATGGCCTTGTTTCAATAATTGTAGTAGCGAAGTCTTGATATGCAAAAAAGGCAATGAAATATTTTGTATAGCAATTCCAAATAGCGAAACACCGGAGGTATTTAATTTGCATAACCCCGTGCAAGTGTAGTGCACATGTTGGCCCTTCGGGCATTTATATTTACATTAGTAACTTTTGCCATTATGAAAAAGTGGTGTTTATTTCAACTATTAACAATAACAGTCATAGCAGGTTTATTACTATCTGTCTGGGGTGGTTTTTATTTGGAATTTATCATCTTTTTTATTATCTTTACATATTTGAGTCTCGGTATTTTTGAAATACGCATGTCGGTTTATCTGAGAAATGTCAATAAAATTGACACGCAACAAAAGATTGTCGCCTTAACTTTTGATGATGGACCGATAGAAAAAACAAACCATATTTTAGACATCCTGAAAAATAAAAATATAAAAGCTACTTTTTTTTGCATTGGGGAGAATGCCGAAAAGCATCCCGAAATTATCAAACGAATACTTTCCGAAGGTCACTCCATTGGGAGTCATACACAACATCACGGATGGAAATATACATTTCAAAGCAGAAAAAAGATAGAATCAACAATTGATTCCGGCGCTAAAAGCATACAAAAAATAACCGGAATATACCCCGTTTTATTTCGTCCGCCGTTCGGCATTACCAATCCCTCTATAGCTTACGCTTCCGAGAGGCTTGGCTTGCAATCTATCGGCTGGACCATTCGCTCCCTCGACACACAAAGTTCGGATAGCGAACAACTCAAAAATAAAATTATCCGGAAAATAAAACCCGGAAGCATCATCTTATTACACGATTATGTGGATGCAACAGCTCAAATGCTACCCCAATTGATTGACGAAATAAAAGAATTGGGATATGACTTTGCCTGTATCAACACAAAATAAAACTGTCACTAATAAAAACAACAAACCGATGAAAAAATCATTCTTATTCTTCATTTTTATATATTTTCTGCTGATCAATGCCTTTGGTCAAAATTCTGATTTCAAACCGGTAAAAGACAGACAGTCATTTATCAGATTGTATCAAAAAACTTGTATGGGCATTACCTCATACCAAGCCGATTTTGTGCAGGTAAAAACAATCGCCATGATGAAAAACCCCCTGCAATCGGAAGGTAAAATGCTAATGAGAAAAGACAATAAGGTAAAAATAGAGTATACCTCGCCTTACCAATATGTGTTTATCATCAATGGGAATAAGGTAATTATGAAAGATGGCAACAAAGATGCCACTTCCATTTCTATGGGTAACAATAAGCTGTTTAAACTCATTAGCGAAGTGAGCCTGGCAGGTATTAACGGAGATATTTTTAATAACAAAAGCTTTTCGACCCAAATTTTCGAAAGCCCGTCGTTATATATGGTGCAAGCTACTCCTCTTACCAGGGAGATGAAAGAGTATTACCAGAGATTCGATTTGTATTTTAATAAAACTACTTATCAGATTGAGAAAATAGTAATGGTTGAAGTTTCAAGCGATGTTTCGACTATGATATTTAACAAAGTAGAAATAAACAAAACATTAAATGATGCAATTTTTGAAGTTCGTTAATATATGCATATTTGCAGCTTTTTCGTTGAATGGGGTTTCGCAAACCGCCAACAACAAATTACTGGTAACTTCCAACGAGGTTTTTATGACCAGCATCGACTTGTATGGACATTCGGTGGACGGACTAACTGTGTTTGAAGCCAAAGACAGCGCTACTGTACGTATACTGTTTACTACCGTAGGGGGCCCTAAACTACTCGACCTGGAAATAACGCCAAAAGGTTACCGTACTATTTATGCTATCAAAAAATTAGACCGAAAAGTAGTATTAAAAGCATTGCAAGAAGATTTTGCATTGCTTTCGGGTTTATATCTGGCATTACCGGATCATAACGCAGAAAATAATCCGATGGAAAAGCAGATGACGGTTGCTAAAAATAAAATGGCAGCATATTCTTTTAAAGATACCCTAAAGGCTGATAAAGCGAAAATGATGGGCAAGAAGAAAATGCTCTTTGATGTTGAATATCTATATGATAATGATTCTTTGGAACAAATTGTGTTAACTCATTATAACTTCAACATGAAAATAACATTAAACAGGATAAAGGAAACATTGGCGGAGTAAGGCATTTTCAACCACCTCTCCCGCCCTTCGGGCATCCTCTCCACAAGAGAGGGTTGCCGGGATGCTCAACAGTTGTTGGTGTGGCGAAGGGAGAGGTCAGATTATAAATAAAAACATGAAACTCATCAACGATTTTTACAACATCATACATCAGAAAAAACAAGAAGATATTCTTGAAACTGAAATTTCGATTCGTCCCGAACACCGTATTTTCGAGGGACATTTTCCGGAAGTCGCTATTGTTCCAGGCGTTTGTCTGGTACAAATAATCCGTGAGTTATTAGAATTAGAACTCGATCAAAACCTGATCATGTCTTCTGCATCTAACATTAAGTTTTTAAGCTTTGTAAAACCTGCCGAAGCAGGGAATTTGCATATCAGAATCACCATTAAACCCAATGAAACCGGATTTAAAGCAGATTCCATTATTACCGGAGAAGGCATCGAATATTTCAAGATGAACGCAGAATTTAAAAAATTTATAATTCCCTGATAATGGATTTTTCACAACATATATGTATTGTCATTCCTACCTACAACAATGCCGGTACGCTGTCTCTGGTTGTTGAAAAGGCACTGAAACAACAATTACCCATTGTAGTGGTTAATGATGGTTCTACAGACCAAACCGGAACAATTTTATCAGGATACAAAGATGCTGTTCATATTATTTCATATCCGGTAAACCAAGGAAAAGGTTATGCTTTGCAACAAGCCTTTAAATGGGCTTATGAACAAGGATTCGAATATGCCGTTACCATTGATTCTGATAACCAGCACAACGCCGATAACATTCCGCGCTTTATCGAAAAGCTCAATGAAGTAGGCGAATGTATGATCATGGGCGAACGCAACATGACGCAAGACGGCATTCCAACCAAAAGTAACTTCGGACGTAAGTTCTCCAATTTTTGGTTCAAAGTAGAAACATGGCAAAAAAGTAACGATACACAAACCGGATTCCGTTTATACCCACTTAAAGTCGTATCAAGACTGCATTTTTTCACTAAGCGTTTTGAATTTGAAATAGAAAGTCTGGTACGCATTGCCTGGGAAAATGTTCCCGTAGTAGCCGTACCGGTAGATGTTACTTATTTTTCGGGAGAAGAACGCGTATCGCATTTCAGGCCGTTTAAAGATTTTACACGCATCAGCTTGTTGAATACCGTGTTGTTTATTTGTGCATATTGCTTCTTTCTGCCACGCTTATTATGGAAAAAAGCCAAAAGAAGCAACAAAATCGATTTTTACAACCTGTTCTTTTCTCCTCACGAAAGTAATTTAAAAAAATCGACAAGTATAGGCTTTGGCGTTTTCATGGGGATTATACCAGTTTGGGGATTTCAAATGCTTACCGCCACGTTTCTGGCTGCCCTTTTGCGTTTGAATAAAATATTAGTGCTATTGGCCTCCAATATTAGTCTTCCACCCCTAATTCCATTTATTGTTTTCGGAAGTCTATGGTGTGGTAAATGGGTGCTTGGAACCGAATCCGTTATCGAATTTTCGAGCAAGCTCACATTTCAGGATGTTAGTGGAGCATTATTCCAATATGTCATAGGAAGTATTGTACTGGCTATCGTTGCCGGTTTGCTGGCCTTTGTAACATCTTATATTATTTTGTATTTAACAAGAAAAGAGAATAAATGAAGAAATTTTTTACACAGCTATATATTTATTTTTCAACCCATAAAATCGTTTACTGGATTACATTGGGGATTATCCTTGCATTCTGTACTTTCTCCGCGTCACGCATTCATTTTGAAGAAGATATTTCTAAAATATTAAACCTGAGCGAAGAAACAAAAGAATATAACCGTGTTGTACTGAACTCGAAATCGACCAGCAAAATTATCATGCGCATTTACGCGGATAATGAAGAAGACAACAAAGATGAACTAATTGCCTTGGCAGATAGTATGGCAGCGTCATTAAAACAAAATGCAGGAAGCCTACTGTCTAATGTACAATCGGGAATGGATGCCAGTAGCTTCTCTAAAGTTTATGAAATAATTTCGAAAAATTTTCCGGTCTTCATTGAAAACGAAAATCTCGATTATTACCTGGATTCTACTATTACCACACCCAACCTGAATAAAAATATTACCGGAAAGCTTAAGTTGTTGTACACACCCGGAAGTTTCTTTCTGCGCGACGGATTTACCTATGATCCTATCGGTTTTAGTTCCGGCTTTTTTCTTTACCTGAACGAATTTAAATCGCAAGCAGCTTTTGAGGTAACTGATAATCATTTATTTTCGAAAGATGAAAAAAATATTATCCTAATCCTCTACCCTTCCGAAAGCTCTACCGAAACCATGAAAAACAAGCAATTGATAGAGTCGATAGACAATACCATTGCACAGTTTAAGCACTCGGAAGAAGGAAAAAACTACGAATATCAATATTTCGGGGCTGTGCCTGTAGCTGTGGGCAATGCCGCACAAATACAAAAAGACACCATGCTTACCATGGGAGCCGTAATTTTGATGTTGCTGATACTTATTATCGGTATTTTCCAAAAGAAACGCATTCCGGTTCTTATCTTCACAACAGTGTCTTTCGGACTATTGTTTTCGTTGGCCATGGTAAGTCTTATCGAAGAATCCATTTCGATTATCGCTATTGGCACGGGAGCCGTGATACTCGGGGTTGTCATTAATTATCCGATCCACTTTTTTACACACTACATTCATAACAAAGATATTAAATCGACCATAGAAGATATGGTCGTACCGATGACTATCGGCAGTTTAACGACTATAGCCGGGTTCTTTTGTTTATTGCTCACACGCTCCGAACTACTCCACGATATGGGTCTTTTCGGCGGATTTTGCTTGATTGGGGCAGCTTTATTTTCTCTTGTATTTTTACCGCATTTGGTTGGCAACATCAAAGAAAGTAAGGAGAAAGAAAATTTTATTAAGCGTTTCTTTGAGAAACTAAGCCATTATCCGTTAGATAGAAGCCGTTTCGCTGTCGGATTTATCATTATAGCCACGCCTATCTTGTTTTATTTCTCGTTTAATGTGGAGTTCGACGAAGATCTCACTTCTTTCAACTACATGACTCCTTCGCTTAAAAAAGCGGAAAAAGACATGTTGGCGCTTTCGGGCGAACACAACAATGTATATGTTATTTCGAAAGGGCTTACGGTTAAAGAAGCGGTAGAAAACGCTTATAAAGAAAGTCTCTTTGTAGACAGTTTGCAAACGGCAGGATACGAATGCCGGATAACCAGTGTATCCAGCTTTATTCCTCCCGAAAGTATTCAACAGGAAAGAGCGGACGAATGGAATGCTTATTGGAATAATCCGGCGAATCAAAACAAAAAACAAGAAATAAAATCGGTACTCGAGTCAAACGACCTGAATCCCGACGCGTTTGTACATTTCTTCGGTTTGCTCAATGGCGGTGCTATTCCTTTAAGCAACGAAGACTATGATTATTTGCTCAATACTTTTTCGTCGGAAGTATTATTTGAAAGCGATTCCATCTGTACGCTTATTTCGCAGGTTTCGACCACGCAAGAAAACAAAGCGGAAGTTATTGCGGCATTGGAAAAATCGCCTCATGCCATTGTATTGGATAAAAATGCTATGGCCAAGCAATTGGGAGATATTCTTAATGCCGATTTTGACCTGATCACAATTATCACTACCATTTTGGTATTTTTGGCATTATATTTGGCCTACGGGCGGTTGGAGTTAGCGTTGATCGCCTTTATCCCCATGATTATTTCGTGGGTATGGATTTTAGGAATAATGGCTTTACTCAATATCAAGTTCAACATTATCAACATTATTCTTTCCACGTTCATTTTCGGGTTGGGCGACGACTTTTGTATCTTTACGCTCGACAGCAACCTGAATGAGTATGTATATAAGAAAAAGCATACTTCTACTGTAAGAATGAGTGTGATGATTTCCGGACTTACCAGTTTGATTGGGCTTGGCGCATTATTCTTAGCCAAACACCCCGCACTATATTCGCTGGCAACCATTTCGGTATTGGGTATTTTGTCCGTGTTATTTATTTCGCAAACATTGGAACCATTGTTGTTCCGTGTCCTGATTACCAACCCTACCAAAAAAGGTTATGCTCCTATTTCCTTAGTCACCATTATCATGTCGGTAATTACTTTCGGTGCCTTTGGTATCATGAGTATTGTCATGAGTATTGTAGCGTCATTGCTATGGCCGATGGTGTTTTGGAAAAAACAACGGAAAATGTTTCTGCACTGGGTAACCAGCACCATGATGAAGGGTGTTATTTATGTATTAGGCTTCCCTACGCGCAAGATTTACATTAACAAAGTAGGCGAAAATTTTGAGAAACCGGGCATCATTATCTGCAACCATCAGTCGATATTAGACATTTTATATTTACTGCTGCTAAATCCTAAAATTACCCTCATGACCAAATCGTGGGTATGGAACTCGCCTTTCATGGGGCTTTATGTGAGATTAACCGGATTTTTACGTGCCGAAGACGGCGCCGAAGGTAATCTGGAAATTTTCAGGAAAACATTGGATGAAGGCTATTCCATTGCCATATTTCCCGAAGGATCACGTTCCGAACACGGAAATATAAACCGCTTCCACAAAGGCGCTTTCTTTTTGGCCAAACAATTGGGAGTAGATATTATTCCGGCCATGACTCAGCATTCTTACGAAACACTACCCAAAGGCAGTTGGTTTGTACGCCCATCGCAAATAAGCTTTAAAATTTATCCACGTATTACGCCCGAAGACACAACCTACGGTACCAATTATTCCGAACGTAGCAAAAATATAAACAAATGGTACAGGCAAGAGTTGGAAGTTTTCACACAAGAAGTGCAAGATAACCGTTACTATATGCGAAAACTGAAAGATGGCTTTATGTTTAAAGGCGCTATTGTAGAAAATTATCTTTGGGTAAAAGTGCGGATGGAAAACTATTACAACCAGTTTGAGGCGATTGTGCCCAAGCAGGGAGTGATTGCCGATGTAGGATGCGGATACGGATTTATGAGTTATATGCTTTGGATGAAATCGCCCAAACGTAAGATTACCGCTTATGATTATGATGAAGAAAAAGTAGAGATCGGGCGCTATTGTTATTTTAACCAAGGACAGGTTAAATTTATAGATGCTGATGTAACACAGGTTGATTTCAATCCTACCGATTGCTTTATTGTGAGCGACATGTTGCATTATCTGCCTTTTGAAAAACAAACGTTGTTGATTGAAAACATGAGCAAAAAACTCAATCCGGGTGGAACGATTATTTTAAGGGATGCGGACGGCGACAATGCCCGACGTACAA
>JAVBUB010000214.1:0-4034 GCA_031555675.1 Paludibacteraceae bacterium
GGACATGAACAGTCAGGATTTGGCGGCGCGTTGAAAAATATAGGAATGGGTTGCGCCAGTGTTGGCGGAAAGTTGGAACTTCATTCGGCTTCTCAACCTATTATTAATAGAGAAAACTGTACCGGATGTAATATTTGTGTAAAACACTGTGCGCATGATGCTGTGCATTTGGGCGAAGATAGAATTGCGTGTATCGATTATGATAAATGCGTAGGTTGCGGCCAATGTATAGCACTATGTCAGTTTGATGCCGCAGTAATGGGCGAGGGCGAAACGTCCGAACGCCTGAACTATAAAATTGCCGAGTATTCTCAGGCCGTGTTGATGGATAAACCACATTTTCATATAAGCTTTATTATGAATGTGTCGCCCGAGTGCGATTGCTGGAATCATAATGATGCCGCTATTATTCCCGATTTAGGTATGGCTGCTTCTTTTGATCCTGTGGCATTAGATCAGGCCTGTGCCGATTTGGTAACAAAAGCGCCTATTCAAGGTGGAAGTAAACTGGCCGAAAAACATCCGCACCATCATGCACAAGGCGAAGATAAATTCAGGCTGGTGCATCCCGATACCAATTGGCAGGCAGGTTTAGATCATGCTGAGAAAATCGGAATCGGAACACGGGGTTATGAATTAATAACTATGTAATCAATATTTTAACCACAAAACACGCAAAGAGCACAAAGTTTAAATATTCCTTTGTGCTCTTTGCATTCTTTGCGGTTAGAATTTTTAGCAATATCTAAAAATTTATAGGAACTCGGAGATGGATAAATTACCTGTTATCCGGTAATGAATATTTATCTTCAGATTCTAGTATCCTGTCTACACGATTGATCTCCAGAAAAGTAGTTCCACCGCCTACACCTTTGCTTCCGCTCAGATATGCTATGTAATCGTTGCTGCTGATTCGTTGGTCATTCAATAAATCCCAGAGTGCACAACGGAAATATTCCCTCGAATCTGGTTTCTGTTCCTGAAAAATAGGAAAAACCCCATAAGAAAGGGCCAATAGGCGAGTAGTTTGTTCATTGTAACAGATGGCATATACCGGATTTTTGGCACGATAAGCAGCCAATGTTCTAGCTGTTTTTCCTGTAAGACTATCTGTAATGGTTAGTTTTGTACCTAATTTTTCATTGGCTTCTACTGCCGCTTTAGCCAAGAAAGAAGTGGTGTCTATTTGGTTCTCTTCGTAAACAATGCGGATATCATTATCCGATAGTTTTGTTTTTTCAGATTCTTCGGCCACCTTAGCCATCGTACGCACTGCTTCTACCGGATACTTTCCGTAAGCCGTTTCGCCACTCAACATCAAGGCATCTGTACGGTAAAAAATAGCGTTGGCAATATCTGTTATTTCGGCGCGTGTAGGGCGCGGATATTCGATCATTGAGTGCAACATTTGCGTAGCCACAATAACAGGTTTGTGTGCCAATACGCATTTCCTGATGAGGATACGCTGAATACCCGGAATTTTTTCCTGTGCTACTTCGATGCCTAAATCGCCACGAGCCACCATAATTCCATAAGCATGTTCCAATATTTCATCAATATTATCAACACCCTCCTGATTTTCTATTTTAGCTATAATTTTTATGTGGCTGTGGTGTTCACATAATATTTTTTGTACATCAATAATATCCTGTTTGTTTCTCACGAAAGAGTGGGCGATGAAATCCACTCCGTTTTCGATGGAGTATATTATATTATCAATATCTTTTTGGGTTAAAGATGGCAGGTTAATGCGTACGCCCGGAACATTAAGGCTTTTACGGCTTCCCAATGATGCATCATTTAATACTTCACATATTAAATGACCGGAATTTTTTTCAACAACCTTCAATTCAATTTCGCCATCATCAATTAAGATATCGTCATTTATATTCAGGTCTTTTACAAAATCAATAAAAGTAACACAAATACAATCCTTAGTGGTAAGCTGGTCTGGGGCGCCTATTATCTTGATTCTTTCTCCGGTTTTTAATGGTATATTCTCGTCGCCATCAATAGCTGTAGTACGTATTTCCGGTCCTTTGGTATCCATCAAAATTCCAATTTTATACGAAACAGCCCTTACATTATTAATGATCTTGTCAAAACCTTCTTTGTTTAAATGGGCAGAATTTAATCTAACCACATTCATACCTTCATTGTACAATTGCTCTAGAAAAGGAATATCACATCGCTTATCGGAAATGGTAGCGACTATTTTGGTAAATTTTGACGACATAAGTTCAAATTAAGATTTAAAATTTTCTGATTTAACAAAGGAAACTTTGCATGGCCAACTGGTAAGAATTCAGCCCAAATCCCGCGATAACACCCGCGCAAACAGGTGAAAGAAAAGAATGATGGCGGAATTGCTCTCGAGCAAATACATTTGAAATATGCACTTCCACTACCGGTGTAGTAATAGCGCTAATGGCATCGGCAATAGCAGCAGATGTATGCGTATAAGCGCCCGCGTTTAACACAATACCGTCTAAGGAAAATCCGGTTTCGTGCAATTTATTGATAATATCCCCTTCGCTGTTCGATTGAAAATATTCGATAGAAACCGCGGAGGAGAACTCCAGTTTCAATTTTTCTAAAAAACTCTCAAACGATTCGTGGCCATATATGCCCGGTTCCCGTTTACCCAATAGATTCAGATTCGGGCCGTTAATAATCAAAATCTTTTTCATTTTTTTGAATTTGGTGCAAAAATAATCCTTTTTCCCGGTAAATATAGATATAAACATTAGAAAGTTTGTAAAGTTTCTTATAAACAACATTTAAGTTATGCGAATCAAGGGTTGAAAATACCTTTAGGCGCAAAATGTTGGTAAAAAATAAATTTATCCATCCAATGGCGTGCTGTCAGGTACGCCATATATAAGAATATAAATCATGTTTTGTACCCGTGATTCGCATAAGTTATAAATTTCAGGAATATTTTCATTTTAATCTAAAGAAAGATTACTTTTGTCAGAGTAATATAAATCCTGATTTTTATGATTTCAAAAATAATACCCGAAGAAAAGGTACAACAGGCTAAAAACTGGATTGACGATGCCGATAATATTGTTATAATATCCCACTCGTCGCCCGACGGAGATGCTGTTGGATCATCATTGGGTTTGTACCATTTTTTGTACAGTATAGATAAAAATGTGTCTGTTATTTTACCCGATGCATTTCCAGCTTTCCTGAAATGGATTCCGGGAAGTGGTGATATTGTCATTTATGCCGATAATAAAGTAAAAGCAACTGAATTGTTGGCATCTGCCGACCTGATTTTAGCCGTTGACTTTAATACATTGAGCCGCATTGGTGATATGGCCGACGCGGTAGATGAAGCCAATGCCCATAAGATATTGCTGGATCATCATCCACTACCGGGACATTTTTGCCAGCTGATTATTTCGCATCCCGAGATTTCCTCTACCTGCGAAATGGTTTTTCGCCTGATTTGTCGCATGGGTTATTTTGCCGAAATAAATTTACCTTGTGCTGAGGCTGTTTATACAGGCATGATGACCGATACCGGAGCCTTTACCTTCAATTCCAATAACACGGAAATTTATATTATTATTTCCGAATTAATTAAGAAAGGAATAGATAAAGACGCTATATATGATAAAGTGTATAATAATTATTCGGCGGACAGATTTAGAATGATGGGCTTTACATTAAGCGAAAAAATGCGTATCTATCCCGAATACAGAACAGCGATGATTAACCTGACCAAGGAAGAACAAAACCGCTACAACTGTAAAAAGGGAGACACAGAGGGTTTTGTAAATATTCCCCTTTCTATCGAAGGAGTTATTTTTTCGGTATTTTTCAGGGAAGAAAAAGATAAAATAAGAGTTTCGTTACGCTCCAAAGGAGAATTTCCAGTAAACAAAGTTTCACAGGAACATTTTAAGGGCGGCGGACATTTGAACGCGGCAGGAGGAGAATCCACCATATCCATGGAAGAAACCATCAAACTGTTTGAAAGCATATTGCCGCAATATAAAGATTTGCTAATAGAATAAAAGATA
>JAVBUB010000117.1:0-7779 GCA_031555675.1 Paludibacteraceae bacterium
TTTCCGTCTAAAAGAGATCACATTTTCATGATGTTGATTATAACCTATTGTTTCAACATAAACAATTCCTCTATCCCCTTTGGTTTTAGATTCATATTTATCCAAAATTTTTGTTTTAGCATAAATCGTATCATTAATAAAAACCGGATTTAAATGGGCGATTGATTCGTATCCAAGATTAGCAATGGCTTTTCCACTAATATCCGGAACTGTTATCCCTACTACCAAAGAAAAGACTAATGTTCCAACGACTAATATTTTTCCATGCTGATTATTTTCTGCATAATCCATATTAAGATGGACTGGATGATGGTTCATCGTTAATAAGCTGAAAAAATTATTATCACTTTCAAAGATTGTTTTAGAAAGAGCATGGGTAATTTCAGCACCCACCTCAAAATCTTCGAAATATAATCCTAAAAAACTGGTTTTCATTTATTAATTATTTTTGTATATATATTTATTATTTTCTTCGCAACATCCTGTGAATCTAATCCTTGTCGGAATATTTCTTCTCTGCCGTTAGTACGAATATATCCTTTTTCTAATAGCGACAAAATATGATTTTTGATTTCTTCTTTATCAAAATCTGCAACAACACTGTGCGATACACTTATTATCCGTTCTTCTATATCGCCCACCTTAGTTGCTACAATAGGACAATTACAGGCCATTGCCTCTTTTATGATTTGAGGAGATCCTTCCGAAAAAGAGGTTAATAATAACATATCAACAGCACTCATCAACAATGCTACTTCGTTTCTCAAAAAACCTTTCAACTCTACGAACCTGATTGTATATGGAATTTCATCAATAACACTTTGGGCTAATGGATAATTCTTTACTTTATTTTTAAAATTACCTGCAAAAAGAATTATTTTCTCATCAGTTCCCCAATTAAAATGTTTCCGTGCTTCTTCTTTTGAATATGGAGTAAATAATGTAGTATCAACTCCGCATGGTATAATCGTATATCGTTTACGTGTATTTGTTTTTAATCTTAACTTTTCTGAAATAAAAATATTTTCTGAAGCTAAATGTATTGATAATTTTGAAAAAAAACGTGTTTTTTTAGTATTTATATCACTTCCATGATAAGTAACAACTGTTGGGTTTTTGCATTGTAAATTTGCAATAAATCCTGTAAACCCGTTATGTGCATGAATAATATCAACTTGATTGGATTTCAAATATTTTTTTAATGTTTTTATAAACTTTATATAAGACATTAAACCGGTTCCTTCTATTGGCAATAAATCAACACAAACACCTTCCAGTTGTAAGGCGTGACGCTGATCTGAAACAAATCTTCCTACTCTTTCCAATACATGAGGCTTATGCCGTGCTACAAATAGTATTTTCATTAAATAATTCCCCTTCCTGCTAATTTAATCCAATTCCAACCTATAATCGCTATAAAAATAAAAATAAGATAAATGGTAAAATATATTTTTTTTGAGTTATTCATTTGTGATAATCCATAAGCCGCAATTATTAATGCAAATGGTATGCTTGGCATGTGAAATCGTTCCGATTGGGCAAAGTTACTAAGCGCAATTACTCCTAAATAACCAATCATAAAAGAGAGTATAAGAAGATGTTCCCTCCATCTTTTCCGATAAATAAGCATAAATATCCCTAATATAGTAAAAAAAGCTGTTATATTTTTCACGTAATTACTTCCGTTCATCATTTTTTGATTTTCTTGTCCATCAACATTTACCATTGTAGGAAAGGGTATAGTAAATATCAAAGGAGCAAAAATAGCAGCTCCTGCATATTTAGCAAATTCATTTCCTCCTTTTCGTTGAGCACGCCATTCCATACCTTGCTTTTGGTTAGTATCTTTTTTCTCCCAAACTTGCTCTACTTCTGCTGATATTTTTCCTCCGATAAAATAACCTACAGCAACTACAACCCAAATTCCAACTAATATCCGCTTTCCCCATCCAACTACTTTAGACGATGAGAACACAATAGCAGTGAAAAAAGCCATCAAAGCTGTTGCACCCAATACTGTCCGAAAAAAGAATAAACTACCCGCCAGCAAAATTGGTACTATAATATTTAAAAAATTATAATTCTTATTTCTTAACAAGTAATCTGCCCTTTCTATAAAAGCCACTGTAAGAAAAACCATTTCTATTTCTTTGAGATGCAAACCACAGTAATAAAAAAAATGTGGCATTAACAGACAAAAAATTCCGGCCATTCGTCCTGTACTTTCTCCAAAGTTGTATTTTCCAATCCGATATACCAATACACAAGTGAAAGCACTTGCCAATGCTTTTAGCAAGCGAGCCATTAAAATACTTTTATTAAATATCATGTATATGACACCCAAATAGGTTGGATATCCGTGGTCTGATATATCCATACCCCACAAAGCGCTTTGGTAATGATCAAATCCTCTTGTAGCCAAATCATTGGCTATAGCATCATATATAAGGGCATCGGCCTCACTATACCCAAAAACCTGCCCTGTTATTGCTATGTAAAAATAATAAGAAAAAATCACATATACTGACCTCAAAATGAGTGCTGTTATAAATAATTTTCTTACATAAGACTTTTCGCTTATTTTTTGCCACCTGATTGTTAATACATTGGAAAAATAAAAGAAAGCTACAACAGCTACTACTCCAAATAACATGAACTGAAGTGGAAGCATATAATCAAAAAAGATTATACTAACAATTAATAAAGCAACAAAATAGAGTACTATCGCCTTATTTGTAAAGTATTTTGGAAAATACGTCAACATTATAAATTATTACGTTTAGTCCCTTTTATTTTTCGTTTACATTTTACTAAAAAAGTTGTTAATCTCACTCCTAAAATATTACGAAAGAAATGTTTTTTATATTGTTGATAGGGAGTTTGCCATGAACCATTAAAATGATGTATGCAATACGAGTTTTTTGTTAATGTAACAATTCCCGTTCTTCCTTTTGGACAAAAATAGTCTTTTGGAAACATGTGCATATTATCTTTATATACTTGATAGCCATTTTCCATTATAAAGCCATTAGCTTGCATCATACCTCCAATAATCTGTACATTAGTGGTCATATCCAATGTTCCGTCTTCCTTGCGAAAATGCCTATCATTGCTATAATAAGAAAGCATTTCTTTTGCCCATGCGCTGTGCTTCTCTCCAGCCATAAGACCTGTTGGTATTTCTTTATCGCTTTCGAAACCTGAAAATGCAGGTAAGTGCAACAAATCATCCAATGGCTTCAATACTTCAACATCAGTATCCATATAAACCCCTCCCTCGTTATATAAAGCATACAAACGAACATAGTCGGTTACAAAAGCAAACTTGCGAGCTTCGTAGGCTTCTTTCACATATAGAATACTATTTATGTCAAATGTATCTTCATTCCATAATCTATATTCATATTCCGGAAGATATTTATGCCATGACTCTATACATTTCAAAGCCAATTCCGGCATCTTTCCTCTACCAAACCAACAATAATGAATTATTTTAGGTATCATAATTTTAATATTTTTTTTAGGTGTATAACAATGAATTGTAAAGTAACAGCAAATAATATTGTTAACAAAATAACTAAAAATATATTTATCACACTATATTTTGTCATAAACAAAATAGATAATGGTCCTAATATAAAGACATGATGTATTAAATAAACCTCATAAGAATATGCATCCAACTTTTTTATAACTTTATTTAGCTTATTCATTAACCAACCAAAATTGCACAAAGAATATAATAAAATAAACAAAAAGACTGCCAGTACCACGTGAAACCATCCATTGTAATGAGAAAAATCAGGGTTTACCAGCTTATTAAAAGAAAACGATTGTAACATAATACACAAAATCACAAACGAAACAAATAGTAAAGTATATTTCAACCATTTTGATTCGTATTTGCCATAACATATTCCAATGATATAAATCATTACCCACAATGATATGCTATACATTTTCTGAATCCAAACAAAGTGAATAAATAATAAAACAATTGAAAATGTAAAAAACAGATATGGATTTTTTCTTATACATTTTATGACAATAGGCGTAATGGCATAACAAATCATTAATACCGATAAAAACCATAAGTGATTTAATCCTTCTATTGGTGTAACAAAAGCTTGTATATTGAATAAATATTCTATTATTTGAATAAAACCAATTCGATAACCGGCAAAAAAATTTGCAATATTTATTATTATAATAAATATTGCAAAAGGTATATATACCTTTTGCATTCTACTTATATAAAATTCTTTTGTATTAATTGTCGTTTTTTTGCCATATAAAAAGCCTGATAAAAAAAAGAAAATTTGTACTCCAACATTAAATAAAAAGGCCCACATATTACCATATCCCTGCAATATGTGGCAAGTAAAAATAAATACTGTAGCTATTATCCTGACACATGATAAGGAAAAACTTTGCGATGGAGTTATTTTAACCATAATTTTATGTTTTCCACAATTCGTTTTGCTGCGAATCCATCTCCATAAGGGTTCTCTGCACAAGACATTTGGGAGTATTTTTGTTTATCTTCCACTAATTCCGATACAGCTTGTATTATTTTGTTTTTATTTGTACCTACCAATAATACCGTTCCTGCTTCTACAGCTTCCGGGCGTTCTGTTGTATCGCGCATTACCAATACCGGTTTTCCCAAGCTGGGCGCTTCTTCCTGAATGCCGCCACTATCTGTTAACAGTAAATATGATTGATTCATCAAATAAACAAATGGCAAATAATCTAAAGGTTCTATTAAAAATATATTATTGTTTTTTAAATTATTTCCATTCAATATTTCCATCACGGGCTTGCGCACATTAGGGTTTAGATGCATCGGGTAAAGGAAATCAATGGCAGGGTATTTTTCTGCTAATTCTTTTATCGCTTGGCAAATATTTAGAAATCCATCTCCAAAATTCTCTCGACGATGCCCGGTTATTAAAATCAGTTTTCGTTCTTGATTTATACGTGAAACATCATAGCCCGATTGTTTTAATTGGCTACAAATTTGCTGTTCTATACTTATATCTTCTTTTATTTTTTTAATAACCCACTGCAAAGCATCTATAACAGTATTTCCTGTAACCAATATTTGTTCTTGGGGTATATTCTCATTCAATAAATTTCTCTCTGCTCCAATAGTGGGAGACAAATGGTAAGTTGTCAGTCGTCCGGTCAGCAATCGATTCATTTCTTCCGGCCAAGGACTATATATGTTGCCCGTACGCAATCCTGCTTCAACATGTGCCACAGGAATTTGCAGATAAAAAGCTGCTAAAGCGGCAGCTGTAGATGTAGCTGTATCACCATGTACAAATACAGCATCCGGTTTTGATAATTTTAGAACATCGCGCATCCCCAATAATACGCGTGAAGTTACATCATACAAATCTTGATTGGGTTGCATAATATTTAAATCATAATCTGGAATAATCTCAAACAGCGATAATACTTGATCTAACATTTGTCTATGTTGACCCGTTACACATACTATCGTCTCGAATTCTTCTGGATATCTTTTGAATTCGTTTACCAATGGAGCCATTTTTATAGCTTCCGGACGCGTTCCAAATACTAATAATACTTTCTTCATTTATTTTATTTCTAATAATTACAACGATTTTAGGGAAGTGCCATAAGTTTTTCTATGTTTTTTCCCATCTTCTAATTCTTTCTTATAATCAGGATTTTTTATTATTTGGTAAAACCAATTCTAAATTTTTCTTCTGATCCGTATTATACAAACTGTATATTTACTCTATGAACCAAGGATAATATCTCAAACTTTATTCTTTAATTGCAGAAAAAAATTACAAAAAAAACGAATTCTTCTATTTGTTATTTTATATAAGTGATTACAAATCAATATTTTTCTAAGCATAATGATAGAATTTTTTGTTTTGCAATGGAACCTACTTTCATAAATTGATATTTAGTTTTCAAATACCAAATCGGCATTTCATATTTTCTTTTTACCGAACTGGGCTGTTTTGTCCAATCCACTTTTATTAATTCCATTTTTGTTGTTTCTCTATATTTTTTACTCAAATAATATGGAAACAATGAATATACTCGCAAATTATCCAATACTTGTTTCAAATAAGGAATATTAGATGCCTGTTCTTCGAATTCGCTTAAATGCCATAAAATATGTGTTTTCGGTTCATGTAATTTACCTATAGCTCTATTTTGTAAATCTACATCTTGATTATAATATGCCAATGGTTTATTCAAAAATACCACTTTATATTTTAATGCAATCCGCACCCATAAATCAAAGTCTTCACCTAATTTTAGACTTGGTTTAAATCCATGCATTTCATTGAAAATCTCTTTTTTAACAACAACAGTAATAGAAGTTAAAGGCATTGCAAGTGCGCTTGCATAAGTCTTAAAATAATCAATATAACCAACTTTGAAATTTCTCTCTATACCAATATTAGCAATACGACTTATTCCCCTTTTCACACAAGAATAGCTACATCCATAAATTCCGGCATCAGAAAATTCTGTTATTAAACCTTTCATTTCTTCCAAGAAATATTCATCCCACCAATCGTCTGCATCTAAAAAAGCTATATAATCGTATTTTGCTGATTTTACTCCATTATTACGCGCAGTAGAAACTCCTTGGTTTTCTTGATTAATAATATGTATTCGACTTCCTATTGTTTGGTTTAACTGTTGAACAACTTCTAATGAATTATCTTTCGAACCATCATTTACAATAATCAACTCAAACTGCTGATAAGTTTGATTCAATACTGATTGAATCGCTTTTTCTATATAAAGTGCTTTGTTATATAATGGTATTACGACGGAAAACATAACCGTTTTTTTAATTTAGATCTATTTATAAATATTAGACATGGACTATTAGCTATGAAATAATGCTTTTTTCAATGTCTGTAAAGATGCTTCTATAGAATAGTATTTTTCAAATAAAGTGCGTGAATAATTGGCAAAACCAAGTAATAAATCCCGATTATTATCCATAAAATTAATCGTTTCTATAAATTCTTTACTAGTATTACATTCTTTACCTATAAGTTCTATTTGTATATCATATCCTGAGAATGCTTCTGTGGTACCTATCATAGGAGTACCGTACATCATTGCTTCGGCTGTTTTGGTTTTCATTCCGCTCCCCAAAAAAATGGGAGAAACTACTATGTCTGCAGACTGATAATAACTTTTTAATGAATCTACCCGTCCCAAAACATGTATATTAGGAGCTTCAATTTCATCTTTCAAGACTTCCATGCCATTTCCAACAACAGTTAATTCTGCATTTACATGTGGCATAACATTTTTAGCAAACCACCGCAAGCCATCAACATTTGCAAAAAAATAGGATCCTACAAATAAAAGTTTCAATACACCATCCGTTGATATTTTATAATTTATTTTGCCCATATCTTCTATTGACATGGGAAGAATGATATTATTTATTTTTGGAGCAATTTTTTTTAATTCATTATCATCTCTCTTACTTAAAACAAATCGAAAATCACTATAGTGTAATATTAACTTTTCCACATGTTTGAAATAATATATATACAAAAAATTATTAAATGTTTTAGCGACTTTATATTCTTCCTTTGAGTATACATACTCTGCATTGTGAAAAAAAAATATTATTTTAGTCTTTGGAAACTTTTTCTTTAATCTTTTTGCCAATAACCCCCAGCGCGACATCATTACAAAAACCGCGTCAACAGTTGGATCGTTTTGAATAATATTTTCTATTTGAAAAATGTGCTCTTT
>JAVBUB010000067.1:0-7421 GCA_031555675.1 Paludibacteraceae bacterium
ATTTCTTCGCGAATTTTGTGAATGGCATTGTTAATAACAGAACCATAGTTAATATGTATATGCCTGAAATCACTTTCTTTTTCTTCGTATACATCTATTACCTTATCCAGCAAATTATCGATTCCTTTTCCTTTGGTGGCGACAATCGGTATAATAGGAATACCGATCATTTTTCCCAATGTTTTATAATCGAAAACATCGCCTTTCCTTTCCAGTTCATCATACATATTCAAAGCAATAACCACTTTGATATTCATATCGATAAGCTGTGTGGTAAGAAACAAGTTTCTTTCGAGGTTCGAAGCGTCTATTACATTAATAACCACATCGGGCATTTTTTCAGACAAGTGCTTTCTCACATATAGTTCTTCCGGCGAATATTCAGACATCGAATAAGTACCCGGCAAATCGGTAACATTGATATCATAACCGTCATGCTTTAAATGAGCGGTTTTCAATGCTACGGTAACACCGCTGTAATTTCCTACTTTTTCGTGTTTGCCGGTAGCATGGTTAAATAACGTGGTTTTTCCGCAGTTTGGATTTCCAACCAGTGCTACATCAATTGTTTTTTGTTCTTTTTTTGCGACTTTAGATACAAAATCACAGGGAATCGTTCCTTCAAAAGGTTTTTCTACCACTTTGCCAGCTTCGCTTTCCGAAACTACTTCTATTAAGTCGGCTTCGCTTTTGCGTAAAGAAACGCGGTAGTCCATCAGCTCATATTCTACCGGATCCTGCAATGGAGCTTTCTTTATCACTTTTACTGTGGTTCCGGGTATAAAACCCATTTCGTTGATGCGTTTACGAAAAGCGCCATAACCTTTTACTTTGGTAATAACAGCCGATTCGCCATTTTTAAGATTAGATAAAACCGTGTTGTGAATGCTTGATTCCTGATTCATTGAGATGTGGTTTTAGTTCGATTTTTAAGACATGCAAAAGTGCTTATTTTTACATTAATTTCATGTCATAACATATCGTTATTTTTATGTTGTTTCGTACCTTATAATGATGAAGCGTGGATAAGGATTTGAAAAAATAATATAAAACAACAAAGGCAGCTTCAAAAGAGCTGCCTTCGCATTGTATATTCTGTAATTATTGTTTATTGGATGTTTGGGCTACTTCCAACTTGGTTATTTGGAAATCATTTGGAATATTGATTCCTCCGGGAATCATGCTTAAAGCAGCTCTCACTTGGCTATCACTCAACATACTTGTTGCTAAATCTTTGAAATCTAAATTCATTGTTAATTTAGTACCTGTAATAGATATGGTTGGAGTTTGTGTGCCCAACGCACTGGTAATAGTCATTACATTGCCATCTAAAGAGTAAGTGTCAGTGCTGGTAGTATTGCCGTCTTTATCTTTATGAATAGCATCTCCGTCTGCGGTATAAGTTGTAGAGTAACTGGCTATCTCAAAGTCTTCCCCTATATTTAAAGTTCCGCTTAAAAATGTACTTAGCAATGTCCTGAGCGAGGTAGTTAATGCTGGGTAGTTAGTTGTAAACTCCTTGATGTCTGTTTTTTCATATACCCAGGTTCCTACAATGGCAGTGCTCAATTCATTTGAATCTACTTCTGTTTTTCCTTTTTCGTCTTTGTCACATGATACTAATACAAAAGAAAATGCAAGTAATAAATACAATAATTTTTTCATAAAGTTTATTTTTATTAGTAAATAAAATATTAATAATTAGTTTTTTATCATTCGGAGGGAGTAATGTATCATGATTGGATTAATACATTGTACAAAGGTATGATATATTTTTTGTTTGATGAAATAATTGGTTGAAAATCTATATGGAATGAAATAATTGGAGAGAATAAGTTAAAGGAAAAATCAAAATCTTAGGTTATAGTTGGAAAACTTTTATATTTTATTTTTGTTATCTATTTCAAGTTTTCAATAATCTTTTTCTTACTTTTGTTAAAACTAAAAGTAGTTTAAATTAATAACTTAAAAATAAAACTAATAACTTAGAAAAAGTTATTTTGCTTATGGAAATACTCATTATTGCATTACTGATACTATTAAACGGTGCCTTATCTATGTCCGAAATAGCATTGGTATCTGCCCGGAAATCGAAATTGGAAACCGAAACCAAAAAGGGCAGCAAGACAGCGCAAACAGCTTTACAGTTATCTACTCAGCCAGATCGTTTTTTGTCTACCATTCAGATCGGAATAACATTAATCGGTATTCTTACCGGGTTGTATTCCGGAGAAGCTTTTGCCCATGATTTTGCAGTGGTGGGGGCGCATATTCCCGCATTGGCCCCATACTCATTGCCTATTGCCAAAACGATTATTGTTGTTATCGTCACTTATTTTACATTGGTATTAGGAGAACTGGTGCCTAAACGCTTGGGAATGAGTAAGCCCGAACGCATTGCCAAAATAGTAGCAGCCCCTTTAAATATTCTTTCCTATATTGCTTCGCCGTTGGTGTGGTTTCTGTCTAAAAGCACTTCTTTTACCGTAAAATTGCTGGGTATCAAAAATGATGACAGCAACAAAATTACCGAGGAAGAAATAAAAGCTATAGTAAAAGAAGGCCTCGAAGTAGGTGAGGTAGAAGAAGTGGAACATGATATTGTAGAACGTGTTTTTAGCCTTGGTGACCGTAGTGTAGATTCGATCATGACGCATCGTAGCGATTTGGTATTTTTGGATATAAACAGCAGCAAGGAAGAAATCAGGAAAAAGGTAATGAAAAATATGCATAATGTTTATCCTGTTGTTTCGCGTAGTTTGGATCATATGGACGGCGTGGTTTATTTGAAAGATTTGTTTGCGCATATTGATTCTCCAGATTTTTTGCTGAAAAATTTAATCAGTCCGGCGCAGTATTTTCACGAGAATCAGAATACCTACAGCGTGTTGGAGCAATTTAAAAAAGCCAATGTAAAATATGGGTTTATAACAGATGAATTCGGCCATATTCAGGGGATTGTTACCTTGAAAGATATTATGGAAGCATTAGTAGGACAGGTAAATCAGGAAAACCCGGAACAGGAAATAGTGGCAAGGGAAGATGGAAGTTTACTCGTAGATGGTCAATGTTCTTTTTATAATTTCCTAGAGTATTTTGATATGGAATGTCTATATAACGAACATCATTATAATACATTAAGCGGCTTGGTGCTGGAAGAGCTGGAGCATATCCCGTTTGTTGGAGAAAAACTGTCATGGCAAAATTTTGAATTCGAAATCCTAGATATGGATGGAGTGCGGATAGATAAAATTTTGGTTACCTTGAAAAAGAAAAAAGAATAAAAGGTAGAGAAGCTTCTTAATTATGAATAAAAATAACCGGCACGCAAATTATAGTGTGCCGGTTATTTTTTTAAGAACATGTTTCTTTTCTATTTACATTTAAGGCCTACGGCCTATTATTATATTGAACTAAAAAGGATAAAAGAAATTTGAACCCTGCTTTTCTCATTAGTTTTACTATTTTTGTATTAAAATATTTGTAAATGAAAAATATAAGCCGGTTAGTTTTACTGCTGATAGTATTGTCTTTTTCTGGTATGGCCGAAGCCAAAACGGATAAAAAAAATGTAATGTTCAATGTGATGATGCAATCCAATACATCTAAAAAAGACCTGGATAAATTATCTCAGGAGCAGGGTATATTGAGTGTTAAAAGCGATTCAAGGCAAGGTACCGTATTGGTTACTTACGATGGGAATGAGACGAGTGTGAAAAATATCACGGATGCGTTTAAAAAAATAGGATTTATTGCCTTTCCGATAGGCGAAAATTGTTCCCTGAAAAAAGGAGGATGTTTAAATAATGCGCCTACTGAGATTAATACCATGAAATAACAGTAGAGACGCAATGCATTGCGTCTCTACAAGCACCAAAAACAATGCCATTAGTTTTGAATAACCAATGGCACTATCTTTTGGTAATATTTGGGTTGATTATTTTACCACGATTTTTTTTACCATATTACCTGTTTGTATAATATATGCGCCGGATTGCGGTACGGGTATTGTTCTGGTTCCAGTTGTAGAGACGCAATGCATTGCGTCTCTACAGGACGCGGTAATCCCAACACAACGTCCTGTTAAATCATATACCGATACTGCATTGTTAGCATTTTCTATTATGATATTACGGTTGCTGGTATAGATAATTGGTTCTGCAGTAACATGGGTTTCGGCTATCTCTGTTGTATATCCGCCAATATTATCGAAATACCACCAAGGGAAAATCTGGTAATATTGCAAGCATCCTGCAGGATAATTTACAATACATGAAGTCGGTACAAAGGAGAATATTCCGCTTCCGTAAGTAATATATCCACCATTGGCGACAGATTGCGGATTACCCCATGATGCATTAATTTCTTGTAAGGAGGTACAATAGAGAAAACTACCCGAATCTATATAATTAACAGAAGAAGGAATGGTTACAGAAGTTAAATTGGTACAACCGGCAAAACTTCCTCCATTTCCTCCGCTTCCTATGCTTGTTACCGAACTTGGCATAATTACCGAGTTAATGGTGGTGTTGTTTTGAAATACTCCACTTCCGATAGTTTTAACATTGTAAGGTATAACAATGTCTCCACCGGTTCCATTATATTCTATTAATTTGCCATTGGTATCCACAACAAAATCCGGATCGCTGTAAGGTGCCAACGTATAATCGGCATAAACATATGTTGTCGGAAAATTTTCGTTTACCATGAGGCATAAGATATTTTGACAGTTTAGGACAGGATTGATAAAGGTAAATATTCCATTATTGTTAGTATAATCAGTATTTTCTGCCAATACTTTAAATCCGATGACTGGAGAATTTACTGCCCATATGAATTCTGTTGTTTTTCCATTCACAATATATTCGTCCGATAAGTCAATCGGATCTTCATGCTTAGCATATCTTTTAGTCCAGAATTGGTTTCCATATTCGCAAGCTGAGAAATTTTCCACAGGTGGCATTTCCGATAATTTAAGCTGGTTATTTTGCGCGTCTAACAGTTTAACCGAAGAGCTTACTTGTACTTTTGTCAGGCTATTGTTGTCGCAATATATAACCATCAGCGAATTACAATTACTCATATCCAACACTCCTGCCAATTTTTTATCAGAAAAATCGATGGATTTCAGGTTAGTATTTGGATAATTTTTTGTCCAGGAAATGTAATTTTGGGAAACAAGTAATTCTACCCAGATCTTCTCCGGAGTAAATAGCACCGCAGGTAAACCTAATTGTTGCCCGTTGGTTTTAGCTGTTTCAGCTGATGGTTGCTCCAAAAATGCTTTCAAAGCAGCTACATCGGTTGCGTTGTAAGTGGGCGAGGTAAAGGTAAACCAATAAAGTACTTGCATGCCGGGGAATGCCGGGTTTGCCATTATGCCTATAACATTTTTTCCAGCCAGGTCGATATTGGTAAAATGGAATACTCCGTTCGTGTTCGTATAGTCTGTCCCTTCTATCAGGGTAGTGCCGCTTTGCCAGACAATTTCTGTAATTTCTCCTTTTAAGGCCATTTCGCCGGATAGGTCTATCGAATTATTTTCGAATTCTATTTCACCAGGATTAATCATTTGAACCGGAGATGCTAAGTTTACAGAATTATCAACTTCCGGCATGTCGGAAAATTTAATCTGGTTTAAATAGATATTTAAATTTGTTAGCGAACTACATCCTGTAACAATTACTTTCGTAAGCCGGTTTCCGGAGCAGTTCAGGCTTTCCAACGCGGTAAGGTTACTTACATCTAATATTCCTCCCAAACCTTCGACCAAAGAAGATGGTCCTATTATCAGGATTGTTTTCAACTGTTTAGGTTCGGTATCTGTCCATGATATTTTTCCATTTGTGGTCAGTGTTTCGATCCACGAATCGTCGGCTGGTAACGAAGCAGGTAAGCCGAGTTGTTCGCCATTGGTTTTTGTCGTGTTTGCTGATGTTTGTCCCAGAAAGACTTGCAGAGCAGACACGTCGGCTGCATTGTACGTTTGTGCCTGAGCAGTTATGCCCAATAGGACAAACATTGTTAATAAAATAGTTTGTTTAAGGTTTTTCATGATTGATATTATTATGGGTTGGGTTGCAGTATTCTTCGTCCGGCTCATAGTCGGGCGACGAATATGATCGTTTATTTTTATTTTACAACAATTTTTTGGATTGTATTGCCAATGCGAACCATGTATACGCCTGGTTGTGTTATGGGTATTGTCATGGTTCCAGTAGAGACGCCATGCATGGCGTCTTTACCGGATGCGTTAATGCTAACATACCGTCCGGTTATATCATACACCGATACGGCATCGTTGGTATTTTCGATAATAATAGTACGGTTGTAACTGTAAACAACAGCATTATTGGCTTGTGTTTTCTTGCAACCCGTAAGAGTGCCGTCAGTAATATTGGTAAAATTTTTCCAATTGGTAGCAGCGCTGTATTTTTCCACAGTACCTTCGGGTATATGCAACGTGGCATTGCTATAAACATCGTTTGATACTCCCAGGCGGCTGTAAGTTATTTCATTTGTATCAGAAGGATTTTGCCAATACACATAAATATCCTGTAAAGAAGAACAATTCAAAAAGATAAGATTACCCAAAAAGGCGACAGAACCGGCAATAGATATGGTTTCTAATTTGCTACAATACATAAATGCTCCGGCTTCTATTGATTTTACCGAGTTGGGTATAGTTATGGAAATAATAGAGGAACATTCTCCAAAAGCCGCTTCCTGTATGGTTTCTACAGAAGTGGGTATTTCAACTGAAACCAAATTGGTGCAATGCCAAAAAGCACTATATCCAATTGTTTCTACTGTATTGGGAATATCGAAACTATCGCCGGCTTTTGCCTGAGGATAGCGTACAATTGTTGTTTTATCTATGTTATATAAAATACCGTTTTCTGTTACAAAATTTGTATTTCCGGTAGCTACACTAAACGAAGCCAACGCATCGCAAAAGTCAAAGACATAAGGATCTATGCTTTCCAGGGTACTTGGCAGGCTTATGGAAGTGATAGCAGAAATAAAAGAGTTGCCGGTAACAGAGCCATTAAAAGCGTCCTCGCCAATGCCTTTTACTCCTTCGGGAATAACAACATGGCCACCCGCTCCATAATAATTTACCAGGATGTCATTTTCGTCGATTTCGAAATCCGGAAGTTTTAGAATCAAGATATTATCAACAGAAAAACTTTCTACTGTCGATTCATTCCTGTCGGCCCCTGAAATATACCAAATGGATAGCCAGTTATTTTCGTTGCCTGTTGCAGTGAATATGCATGACTGATTGCTCCAATCATTAGATGTAGTAAGAGTTTTGTCTAAATAATAGATGGTGTTTTCTTCGTCAAACTTGTCGGTAAGAATAAAAAGAGATACATTTTGTTTACCATTCGTCCCGACAATTAACTATATTAAAAATA
>JAVBUB010000125.1:0-5812 GCA_031555675.1 Paludibacteraceae bacterium
CTTTTTCTTATATTTGTATTCGTAAATTTCTGTTTCTAAATGAGAAAAATAATTATTACCGCCATATTCCAGTATATTTTTTTCTTCACAGACTTTACTTATCTTTTTTTCAAGATAATGGTCATTAATCAGATAAAAAAGCTGTACCCTGTTTACAGACAAGGTTGTTTTCTTCAGCGATTCACGAAAATCCTGTTCATCGAAACAAGATAAACCTTTGGCATAAAGCATTTGTAAAGTTTGGCAATAAGGATACTTTTCCACCATAAATTCAAATTCCGGCAATTCTCTTTTTTCAAGACTACCGGGGTTTTGAATAAAATGTATGATTGTATCTTTTTGAATGTTAAATCAATTTAAACTATAAGTTTTAGAATATGACATAGACTCAACTACACGTAAATATAGTATTTAGAGCTTATAATTTAAAACTTTTTACCAATTAGCTACCGTCCTGTTGAAAATAGTTTCCGACAATTCTTTTACAATTTCAGCCATTAATTCGTCTTGTACTTCGGTAATATTCCGACTGCTTTGAAAACTTTGATAAGCAGACATGGTAGATTCAAAACTTTGCTTTTGATCTTTTGTATTTACAAATCGTACCTTAATGGTAATGGTTAGTTTTGTTTCCTGTGCAATCGAATTAGATCCAATAGCCATCGGAGTAATATCATATCCGGTTATTTCTCCTTCCAACTGTAAATCTCCATTACGAGGCACCAACATCAACCTGGTTTGTCTAGTATAAATATCTTTCAAAGCCTCATTAAATACCTGTTCCATAGGAGGATAAAATGCGGTTCTATTAACAAAGTCGACTATCGTCATAGTTTTAATCTGCGTATAATCTATCGAAGATCCATTCATTTTAAATTGAACCTGACATGATGAGAATAGACAAACAAAAAGCAATAATAAGCCTTTAAATTTCCTAAATTTATTTGATTTCAAAGTTTTGATCATGTTCATATGTTGTATTCTTTGATTTTCCGGTATAATGTCCTTTCGGATATTTTTAATTCATCGGCGGCATCTTTACGTTTGCCCTTGTATTTTTCCAATGCTTTTTTAATAATTTCCTTTTCCATATCTTCGAGTGAAAGAGTGTCTTCTACATACTCCTCAACCGGAGATATGGTTGTTTCTGCTACTTCATTGGGAATATATTTTTTTACCGGATGTGGAATTGCAGGTGTAAAAGCATTTTCGGACGAAGTTAACACTACCTTATCTGAAGGTTTATCATTATAGTGAATTTCATTTTTATCTATCAAGCCATGAACTATTTTTTTCAAATCGTTCATATCTTTTTTCATATCAAAAAGTACCTGATAAAGAATTTCTCGTTCGCTGGCAAATGTTTTTTCTTCTTTTCCGGTAAATACGACCGGAACTTTTCCCATTTCATTTTCGGGTAAATACCTTTTTAAACAATTAAAATCGATGTCGCGGTTTTGTTCGATTACCGATATTTGTTCGGCTATATTTTTTAATTGCCTGATATTTCCCGGAAAATAATAGTTTAATAATAAACGTTGTGCATCTTCTGTTAACCTTACGGTTGGCATGCGGTATTTTTCTGCAAAATCGGCTGCAAATTTTCTAAACAAAATCACAATGTCTTCTTTCCGCTCGCGCAATGATGGTATGGAAATGGGTACGGTATTTAAGCGGTAGTATAAATCTTCACGAAAGCGTCCGTTTTGAATAGCTTTCTGCATATCCAAGTTGGTTGCGGCTACTACTCTTACGTTGGTTTTTTGCGTCTTGGAAGAACCGACTTTGATAAACTCACCGGTTTCGAGCACACGCAACAAGCGAACTTGTGTAGCATGAGGCAATTCTCCTACCTCATCAAGAAATATGGTTCCGTTGTCGGCCACTTCAAAATATCCTTTCCGGTCGGCCAACGCACCGGTAAAAGAACCTTTTTCATGTCCAAAAAGTTCTGAGTCTATGGTTCCTTCGGGAATAGCGCCACAGTTTACAGCAATATACGGCCCATGTTTTCTGTGACTGTATTGATGAATGATCTGCGGAAAGCTTTCCTTCCCTACTCCACTTTCTCCTGTTATAAGTACGGATAAATCGGTTGGCGCCACCTGCACGGCCACATCAATAGCCCTGTTTAACAAAGGGGAATTCCCTATGATTCCAAACCTTTGTTTGATGGATTGCATATCGGGATTGTACATTGTTTGTTTTAATGTTATAAAGTGATGTACTGCTATTTTTTCAGTTAGCATGACAAAATTACAAAATCGTTATGATTTTCTGAAATAAAAACAAAAAATAAAGTGATTTCGTATTTGAAACCACTTTATTTTAAAGCTTTTTCTATAACAATTCCATACAGCGCTTTAACCCATCTTCCCAATGAGAAATTTCAATTTGGTAAGTCGATTTTATTTTGGCTTTATTCAGCACGCTATAGTGCGGACGTGGTGTTTTTGCCGGATAGTCTTTGCTTTCGATAGGAAGAACCTTGCAAGTTTTTATTCCGGCATGCTTATGTATGGAAATGGTAAAGTCATACCAACTGCATACACCTTCGTTCGAAAAATGATAAATTCCGGGTACAAATGTCGCAGTTTTTATCACTTCGATAATGGCAACAGCTAAATCGGCAGCATAAGTCGGTGTTCCTACCTGATCAAAAATTACGGTCAGTTTTTCTCGTTCTTTACCAAGCTTGATCATCGTTTTTACAAAGTTATTGCCGAAAGAAGAATAGAGCCAGGAAGTACGGATAATAACCGATTGCGGACATACTTTCATTAAATCCAGTTCTCCATCCGCCTTGGATTGTCCGTAAAGGGTTTGAGGACAAATAGGCATATCTTCGGTGTAAGGAAGATAGTTTTTACCGTCGAAAACATAATCGGTAGAAACATGGATCATTTTTATATTGTATTTCGCGGCTACCTGTCCCAAAAACCGAACCGCATCTTTATTCACTAAATAGGCGTTTTCCTTATCTTCTTCGGCTGCATCTACGGCTGTATAAGCGGCGCAGTTAACAATATAATTGAGAGATAATTCTTTGACAAAATTATTGAGATCTTCTTCATTGCAAATATTCAGCGTATCAACATCTGTAAATATAAATTCATACTCCGGATATCGGGCCGAAATTGTTTTCATTTCGGATCCTAATTGACCATAAGCTCCTGTTATAAGTATTTTCTTCATCGCGTTATATTTTAAATCTCATAAAAACAAAAAAAACACAAAGTCTTAGTGTGCTTTGTGTCTCTTGGTGGAGATAAACTAAAAAGTAAAATTCACTTTTAGATCTTTCAACAATGGCTGTTTCAAGTCTTTTTCGGATACAATCGCTTTTTCTGCCGGAATTTTCCAATCTATATTTAATGTCGGATCGTTATATAAAAGACCTCCTTCGGTTTGAGGAGCATAAAATTCGTCACACTTATAACTAAAAATAGCTGTTTCGCTTAATACGGAAAAACCATGCGCAAAGCCTTTTGGAATATAAAATTGCAACTGATTTTCATCAGACAGCTCTAAACCATACCATTTCCCATAGGTAGGCGATCCAACACGCAAATCTACTGCTACATCATATACTTTTCCAATCACAACAGACACTAATTTAGCCTGAGAGTGTGGGTTTTGTTGAAAATGAAGCCCTCTAATAACACCATAGGATGATTTGGAACGATTATCTTGTACAAATTTGGTAAAAACACCATTCTCATTGAATACTTCTTCATTGTATGTTTCTACAAAATATCCTCTGGGATCTTGAAATACTTTGTTTTTGATAATGAGTAAATCCGGAATATCGGTTTTTATAATTTCCATTATGATGTTCTTATTCTTTATTTTTCGTTAGCTATTTTCAATAAATATTGGCCGTAATAATTTTTCTTCAACGGTTCGGCCAGTTTCAGCAACTGTTCGTGGTCGATATAGCCATTGCGGTAAGCTATTTCTTCCAGACAGGCCACTTTGAGCCCTTGGCGGTTTTCTATGGTAGAAATAAAATTAGAGGCTTCCAACAGGCTGTCATGTGTACCGGTATCAAGCCATGCCATACCACGTCCCAATAATTTTACATTTAAACGGCCTTCTTCCAAATATATTTTATTTAAGTCGGTTATTTCCAATTCACCTCTTTTCGAAGGTTTCAGGGATTTTGATTTTTTCACTACATCATTGCTATAAAAGTAAAGGCCGGTAACGGCATAATTGGATTTTGGCTGTAGTGGTTTTTCTTCCAAACTTAATACTTTGCCTGATTTATCAAATTCGGCCACACCATAGCGTTCAGGATCGTTTACATAGTAACCGAAAACCACGGAGCCATCTTTCAATGCTGCTGCGTCACGCAACATACGCGACAAATCGAATCCATAAAAAATATTGTCGCCCAATACCATACAAACGCTATCATCGCCTATAAATTCCTCACCAATAATAAATGCCTGAGCCAAACCATCTGGCGAAGGTTGTATAGCATATTCGAGTTTAATACCTAAATCGGAACCATTTCCCAACAGGTTTTCATATAAGTGAATATCATGAGGGGTGGAAATAATTAATATTTCACGAATTCCGGCGAGCATTAACACGGATAACGGATAGTAAATCATCGGTTTATCATAAACCGGAATAATTTGTTTGGAAATACTTTTTGTTATCGGATAAAGTCTTGTACCCGAACCTCCTGCTAAAACAATTCCTTTCATATGGCTTATTTTTTTGTTCGATGTTGCAAAAATAGGAAAAGAAATGAAAAATGAAGAATTTGTTTTACAATAAATGTTGCCTCACGATAAATATTGATAAATGCTTCGCGATAAATGTCCTTCGGACGATAAAACAGAAACAATCACATCGCTTTATGTTATCGCGCATAGCACATTTATCTACGCTTATCCACATTTATCTATTTTTATCACAAAGCATTTATCGTAAAACAGTTCCACAAACTATCTCATAGAAATTTTCTTTCTTAAAATAATTTTGTGCCAATTGCTGTAACGTAGTGGCTGTCGCCGTTTTAATCGCTGTTATATTATTTTCAAAAAAAGAATAATCCAAGCCTTTTGACATCAAAGAAATAAATGATTCTGTTTGGGCAAATACACCATCGATGCTTCGGATGAAATCTCCCAACATATAATTTTGAACATTTTTTAGTTCTTTCCGGGAAACAGGTTTATCACATAGCCTTTCCATTTCTTTATATACCTCACTAATAAGTAGTTGCGTAAATTGAGTTCCTGTCTGAGAAGATATGGAAAAATGACCACCGTATAGAAATGCAGAAATATGCGATGAAATGCCATAGGTATACCCCTTCTTCTCACGGATATTCGACATGAGGCGACTGCCGAAATAACCACCTAATACTGTATTCAATACCTGCAAAAGATGATAATCGGGATGCGTGTATGTAAGTAATGGCCGGCCAATAACAATGGCTGATTGCAAGGCTTTTTCTTTGGGTATAAACTGATATTTTTCAACGCTTGGATTCAGATCAAATTTTATATTATTAATAGTTTCTTGACTTCCCCAGTTATTATTTCCAAAAAATTGCTCTACCAGTTGTATGGCATCTTCATTAACACGACCGGAAAGCACAATTTTACAGTTTCCGGAATGGTAAAAATTAGTATAAAAGTCTCGCAATGACTTGACTGTCAAAGTATCATAATCTTTGAGTTCAGCCACCTTGCCATAAGGATGATTGTTTCCGTAAATAGCTGATTGAAAAGCACGCGAAGCCAGTACATTTACTTTCTGGGAATCTACCAGGTATTGCTGTTTCCGGGTATTC
>JAVBUB010000118.1:0-18432 GCA_031555675.1 Paludibacteraceae bacterium
ATAGGTCTACAGATTAATAAATTCAACATTTAAGATTCAATATTCAACATTACGCATTGAGGATGTTTTACAGATAATTTTGAATCTTGAACTTTGAATCTTGAATTAAATAGGTCTACAGAATATGCATTAACAGAAAAAAAATAGCATTTATTTTTCTTTTCTCTCTTTTCGTTTGAAAAATTTGTTCCAGTAGCCTTGAAGCAATTCGTGAAAATTATCGAATTCTTCACGGTAGATAATACCCGCACCTTGGGTTGTAGTATTTTTTTCGTAGTATTTATCGTTGCTATGAGAATAGGCTTTGGCTCTTAATTTTCCAGATTTATTCAACTTATATTCCAAATCAAAATCGCCGATGAAATTGCTTGTTGCCAAAACATCGTCGCGATAGCCCACGTTTCCGTTGAATACCAATCTGTTGTTGAACATCTCGGCGCCTAGCTGTACTTCTACTTCCGTGCTCAACGGGTTACCCTCCGAAGTATTGCTATGGTAATAGTTAAAACCCATACTTACATTGCTGTTTATTTGCGATAGCCAGTTATTAAGCTGGGCAGACAGCGTAGAGCTTACCAGCGATGAAAGTTCAGCATTGGAACTTTGCACGGCAACACTGTTGCTGCGCATATATTCAGGTTTGTAAAAACGTCCGACACTCAACAGGTATAATATTTCCTGATTCATCTCCGTATTGATAATACTTTTTACATTACGGGCCAAGTCATCGTTACTGCCAGGGAATTCGAGGTCGAATAATATATTCGGGTGAGTAAGTTCTCCTGTTAAATTCAATAAACAATTGACATTAACATTGCTGCTTCTTATGTTTTCCGCTTTTAATGTTGACTCGTCAAACAAATCAAGCAATGAAGCTCTTACGGAATAGTAAGCGTTAATATCTATTTGCGCTGTATATGGAGAACCGCTCCAGGTAATGGAACTTCCTTCCTTTATTTTAAAATCTTTGCGAAGGATGTTCTGTAATGTGAAATTATAGAAACCAGAGGCTAATGTGTAATTTCCATACAACTTCATTCCTTCTGCTTCATTGTATTCTACCCTCAGATTTCCATTTCCCGTAGCCTTGATCATATCACCTCCATTGGAATCAATAATTAGTTGGACTTCAGCGTCAGGGGTTGCATCAAGTTGTAAATTTACTTTAAGGGTTGATTTTGATGTTTCTGCCGCCCTTAGGTTTCTTGGCCTTGTGCCTTGTGTAGTAACTTGTCCGACTTCCGCTTTCGGTCTTTCTATAAAAGTGATAAAATTATTTTCCGTAGCTGTCATATAGTTCGAAAACGGAATAATAATGCGTGTATTGGGTTCTGTTTTTACGCTGATATTGAAATTTACCGTCTGGCTATTGCCCGATATGGATAAACTTCCGGTACCATAAGCCTTGCCGTAAAAGCTATCGTTGTCTTTCTTCTGGGTATTCAATCCGAGCAGATTTGTATAACGGCCATTGATATTAAAAACAAAATTTTTGTAAGAATCATGCCGTATATTGCCACTTACCTTGCCTGAGTTTTTTTCTACGTCGTAAATTGCAATATCCTTAAAAGAAAAAGTATGGGGAGTCATACGGATTGTATCCGAAAAAGAATATTTTGTTCTCAGGAAATCAATATCAAAACTGCCGTTGTTTACCATTACATTTCCTTCAAATAAAGGTTTTGTGAGTGGCCCCAACATTTTTAACTCTTTGCAGGAGGCAATTCCCTGCACGTTTTGCAGAACACTGCCCAAAAAAGGTTGCAGGAAGTCGAGTTTCAGTTTTTGAGCCTTAACTATAATATCCACATCAATATTCCTTTTCGGGTAAACATATCCAGCTAAGTCTACTACCGGATTATTATCATCAGCCACCTTAATATCCACCTTCAGGCGCTCTTCCTCACGTTCCCAGGTCGACAGCAATGCCAGGTCTCCCCAGCGGCTGTTGTTAAAGGTAAAATCTTTTATACCTAAATCCGCTTGAAAAATAGGATGATCCAATACCCTCGAAACAGTTGCATTGCCCGAAATCAAACCATCCAATAGAACTATGTCCATATAAATAAATTCCCTTAAATAACCCAATGGTATATTTTGCAGCTGCAAATTAAGGTTGTCGTTTTCGTTTTTCGAAACAATTCCGTCTATATTGATCCCTTGGTTTTCGTTGGCCAATCCGAAGTTATGAACCAGAATCTGTCCCGGTTTTGTAATTATATTGCTTTGGTGTATATTCCATACAGAACCCAACAATATTGTATTCGTCGGTAAAATATCCGTATTGGTAATTAATTGTTGATTCTCATCCCTCGAAAATTTTGTAATGGCAAATAAATTTCCCGAATACAGCTGCTTATCTTCTCCATTATTATTCCATTCGAAAGCAGTAACCAGCGAGTCGTTTTTGGCCGATACCCTGAAATAAATATCAAAAGCAGAAGGTTTGTTTACTTTCCCGTATTTGAAATCAAGCGCAAACCGCATGTCATTCCCCGGATTTTCGCAAAGGAAAGAAATGTCCGATAAATTTGTATTTTTATTATTTAAAAACGGAATCAATCCTTTTATCCTGAATTTACGGGTCTGATCATCATAATAACCATAAAGATTAATATCCGAAGATGTTTTCCAGTTCAGTCCCAATAAAGTGCTGATGGTGTCCAGATCGTTAATTTTGAGGTCAAAGTCGAAGTTGTTATCCGTAGCCTGCTTCGATACTTTGTTTTTGCCTGCGTTAAGTGCCGGCAAGTACTGAGATGCCACGTATTGTACGCTGGCTACAATAGTAGACATCGTATATTTGCCTTCGATTGCACCATTGATGAAATCGGAAGTAATCACAATACTATTTCTGTTTTCCGAGATATCCGAAATGGCTTCAAATTTTTTCAGGTACAATTCCTTATCGCCATTTACCAATGAAACGCTATCCAGGTAAATATTACCCATAATATTATCTAGATTATTGCCACTGGCATTGAGGTTCACATTAAAAGAGTAAATCATATCCGGATATTTGGTCGCCAGATTCATTTTTCCTAATTGTAGGTTTTTTACTTTTGCTGTAAAATCATAGTAGGGTAGCGTATTCGAAAAATCCAGCAAACCATTGAGGTTTACTTGTCCATTTTCATCATCAATATTTATTTCGCCCTCAAATTTATGCCCGTTATAAAAACCATTTAGCCCAATATTGCTGTAAGCATAATTCTTGTAATTGAAATCCGACACTATTCCTTTAATATCAAGAGCAGCCGGCTTGCTTTCATCCTTTTGCCCATCCACCCTTATATTGAAAGAAATATTTCCGATCTCCTTCCTGTCAAGAAAATTGCCCAGTTCAAAAGAAGAAGCCTGCATTTCTCCATAGTAAACAAAAGATTTGCTTTTGAGAGCTTTTCGTTTAAACGACATATTGAGGTCAATGTCTCCCAGGTTAGTGCGCATGCTTCCCGAAGCCATCAGGTCATTCATCAGATAGCCGTTTAATTGTCCTTTGAAATTTATTTTCTCAATAGATTTGAGTTGTGCAGGCAATTGAACAGGGCCATTTTTGATATCGGCTATCAATTCTTCTATATCTGTTTTGGTACAATGAAAATTCGATACCCGTGCCGATACATACGTATTCTCAATATCAGGCAATCCGGTAAAACTGAAATTTCCGGTTATTTGAGAACTTTTGCCATATGTTACCTGTAAACTCGGACACGAAAGTTTAGATACAGGCCCATAAAACACGCCTGAAATACCGATAGTTTTATGTATTGGTTTAAATGCCGGAACAAAAGCCCCCAAGTCGCCCAAACAAATTTTTGAAGGTTTGAGATTGATATTGAAATTTACGCTATCGGTAAACCGGTTTAACTTTTTAAGATCTTCATATTCAAAATAGAAAGACCCGGTTTTAATGTCTGTTCGTGGAAGCCGGATATTAAATTCCTCAATATTGAAATGCTGATGATTCGCAGTAATCCTGGCAGAGATATTTTGCACATCCAGTCCCGATTTTTCCTTGAATTTTAAACTTCTCAATACTGCTAAAAAGGAATCGTTGGTAAAATGTTTGACGGATAATCTAACATTTAAATCTCTGATATCGATATTATTGACATCAAATCCGCTAGCCAACGGAGGTTTCCGGTTTGATACGTACTGTATGTTGCAATCGGTAAGTTGTATAGAGGAAAAACGATAGAACAGATTTCGGTTCTTGTTTTCGTCTTTGCTTTTCAGGGCTTCGATAATGAAGTCAAAATTATTGCCTTGGTCAACATCGTTTTTCAGGTAGGCAGAACATCCCTTTAGCCTGATGCTGTGAAATATAAATCTGTTTTTGAGAAAAGGCAGCATCGAAAACCGTATACTTAGTTCATCGGCTACCAGTAAAGTATCCCGTTGCCGGTCTTCAATAACTACATTGTATAAAGCTACTTCGTTAAAAAGCTTGAAATTGGCATATTCTACCGATACATGCGTATTCAATTCTGTAGATAAAATAGTAGTTGCTTTGCGGGTTAACCATTGTTGCACGCCTTTGTTGTTAAGCAACACAAGCACTGTCAGCAATAAAAATGCCAATACAAAAAAGAAACGGGATAATATTTTAAAAAAAGTTCTTATGACTTAATAAAAATAATTGGTTTTAAATCAAATGACTAAAAAATAGATAATTTGAAAATTCGACTACAATTTCTAATTTACTAACTAACTTTTTTTCTTTTTGTTGCAAAAATAATGAAAAATACTCCAATAGCCCTTTCAAAAGAGAAATTTCGTTCTTAAATTTCATTAAAATTGATGTTGGGTAGAAAAAAAATCAGAAGTTTTAGAATTTTCCATAAAAGCGCAAAGTTCAAAGAATAGTTTAGTATTCTTTGCATCTTTGTGGGGAACAATATAATTCTTTCATTTTTTACTCAAAATCTCCCGAAAAACACTTACCTTTGTAAGTTTTTAAAGCGTATATTTTGGGAATAAATATTTTAGGAATAGAATCTTCGTGTGACGATACATCTGCTGCAGTAATCGCCGATGGTATTTTGATGTCTAATGTAATAGCCGGGCAAGCTATTCACGAAGCATATGGCGGAGTTGTTCCGGAGTTGGCTTCACGTGCCCATCAGCAAAATATAATACCAGTAGTACACGAAGCCCTGAAACGTTCGGGTATCAAAAAAGAAGAACTTTCGGCGGTGGCATTTACCCGTGGCCCCGGATTAATGGGCTCTTTACTCGTAGGAACATCTTTTGCCAAAGGGTTTGCACAAGCATTGGGTATTCCATTGGTAGATGTAAACCATTTGCAGGCGCATGTATTGGCACATTTTATCAAGGATAAAGACGATGATAGCCGTCAGCCCCAATTTCCTTTTTTGTGCTTGTTGGTATCGGGTGGAAATTCGCAGATTATTTTAGTGAAAGCTTACAATGATATGGAAGTGATAGGCCAAACCATAGATGATGCGGCCGGAGAGGCTTTTGATAAATGCGCCAAGGTAATGGGCTTGCCTTATCCCGGTGGTCCGGTTATAGATAAATTGGCCAAAGAAGGAAATGCCAATGCTTTTCGCTTTAATAAACCAAGGGTAGAAGGATATGACTATAGTTTCAGCGGTCTTAAAACTTCTTTCCTGTATACTTTACGTGATAAGGTAAAGGAGAATCCGGATTTTATAGAGCAAAATAAAAATGACCTTTGTGCCGCTTTGCAAGCAACAGTTATTGATATACTGATGGAAAAATTACGATTGGCGGCCAAAGATCTCCATATAAAAGAAGTAGCTGTAGCCGGAGGCGTTTCGGCCAATTCGGCACTACGCGAAGCCTTTTTGCAGCATGCGGATCAATATGGCTGGAATGTGCATATTCCCAAATTTGCCTATACTACCGATAATGCCGCTATGATTGCCATTGCTGGTTTATTTAAATATAATGATGGACAATTCTGTGATATATCAGAAACTCCGTTTGCAAGAGTTGTTATTTAATTCAAAATTATTCAGAAATCTCTGTCGGATGCAATCTTAGAGCCTGTTTAAATTTTGATCGGGAAATGAATTATAATTTATTCCGAAAAATAACATAAATGAATCTTTTGTGAAAATTTACACAAACTACTTTAAATATTGAATTTTAAATATTGGAATACTTATTTATGAAAGAAAAATTAATCAACATTTGGAAAAAATTAGAACCCATTCATGGAATTATCTATTTTGTTATTATTTTGATTTGCAGTCATTTTTTTTGGAAGCTTACCATGATGGGAGATGAAACCAACAAAGAAGTTACTTTTTTAGGTTTCAATATTTCAGCTCCATTTTTTGCCATGACGGAAAATCTTACGAGTGTAGTTTCTTATATATTGAAAGAGTGGTTTGGGTATGTGCTTTATGTTAAAGATACTATTATTCATTTTTCAAATAAAGTAGCTGTAGCTATTGTTTGGGCATGCTCCGGTTTAAAGCAGATGTATATCTATTTCTGCATCATAGCTTTTTATCGTGGCCCATGGAAACATAAACTATGGTATATTCCTATGGGATTAGGCGTTGTGTATCTGCTTAACGTAACCAGGATAACTGTTATTTGTGCTGTGGCACATAGTAATTTGCAGCTTGCAGATTTTTTGCATACCCATGTTTTAAAATATATTTTCTATGCATTTATTTTTCTTCTATGGTTAATATGGGAAGAGAAATTTGCCAAGAAAGGAGAAAATGCATAAATTCAATGATGCTTATTTTTAATAAATAAAATTTATTGAAAATAAATTTGCACAGTTGAATAATTGTATTACCTTTGCACTCACAAAATATCGCGGAATGGAGCAGTGGTAGCTCGTTGGGCTCATAACCCAAAGGTCGTTGGTTCGAATCCGGCTTCCGCAACTACCCAATGAGGAGCAGAAAATTCTGCTCCTTTTTTTGATCCGATATTCTACGGCCTATATCCCGATTTTTCCAATATTTTTTTATAATCTGTGTCCTGCATTAGCTCCCTTAATCCTATTTCTTTATTGTTTTTCATGTAGCTGCGTATAATCTGCCAGCCAGTCCAGATGCCTGTGCGCCCTGGAGAACCTTGAAAATAGACAGTAGTGGGACTTTCGCTGATGTATTTGGAGGTATTCATACGGTCGGATGAGAAAATGTGTTTTTCTTCGGCCATATATGCCCACATGCCTTTTTTGTTGTTATAGCACCATTTCAGTTGCTCGGGTGTATAGGCTATCAGTGTTTCTTCTTTTTCTTCGGGCATAAAAGTTTCCAGTAAGAACATGATTTTTCCGCGATACAACATATTATCAAGTAATACTTCAGAGTTCGAGTTAAAAGGGAATTCGCTCATCAACCAACCCATCATATAATCAGACGGAGCTTTTTCAGGAGTCATTTCGATTAACTGGTAACTGTAAACCAGGTTTTGGTAAAGTATATAGTCTGCTCCCAGATAATCGTCAATACTTAAAGATAACACACTATCGGAGGCAATAACCTGCTGATTGAAACCGGATACGTGCATGTAAACCTTAGGTATTATTTTTTCGGGGAAATAATGTTGTTGGTATTTAAAAGCAACGGTTAATTTTTTCTCAATATCATCAACCTTGTCAAATACGTGAAGGCTTTCCTTGTATACTTCCCTGAAAATCGAATCGGTAAGAAATGACCTGAAAGTAGGGATGAATTGTGCTGAATCCGGAGATCCTAGTCTTAATACTTCTTGGGTGTATAAGTCGAAAAATGTACCATATCTGGCTTGCAAAGCGAGAATTCCAGCGGCAATATTGTTGGTGTCCAAAGCAAAAATATCTTTGTCAAATCGTTCTATCTTTATTTCGAGGTCGGATTCGTTGGTGTTTATTTTAAAACGGTTGCTGTTGGAGCAGCTTGTTGCCAGCAAAACTGATAGGGTAGTGAAAAGCAGGAATTTTATTGTTTTCATATTATTTAAGTTCTAAGTCTTAAGTTTTAAGCCGTAGGTTTTCGAAAATACTAAATTTAGTGTGTTGTAACATTGAACTTATAACTTACGACTTATAACTTAAATACTATTTGGTTATGCTTTTATTTATTTCATCAATATAATTTAATAATTCTTCGCGTCCGTCGCGTTTTTCGGCTGAAGTAATAAAAACAGGAGGGAGTTCTTCCCATTCTTCCAATAATTTGTTTTTATATGTCGTAATATTTTCTTTTAGTTTTGGAACTGATAATTTATCGGCTTTTGTAAAAACAATAGAAAACGGAATGCCATTTTCTCCTAACCATTGAATAAATTCGAGGTCAATTTTTTGAGCTTCCAACCGGGCATCAATCAATACGAAAACGGTAGTCAGGTTTTCGCGATACAGCAGATAGTTGTCAATAATCTTTTTGAGTTGTTCTTGTCCTGCTTTTCCGATTTTGGCATATCCGTAGCCGGGCAAGTCAACCAGATACCAGTTGTTGTTAATGATAAAATGGTTGATCAATAGAGTTTTTCCCGGTGTAGACGAAGTCATAGCCAGTTTATTCCTGTTTGTCAACATATTGATTAGCGACGATTTCCCTACATTCGAGCGTCCGATAAAAGCATATTCGGGCAGGTTGCCTTCGGGACATTTTTTTACATCGGTATTGCTGATGGCAAATTCTGCTATTTTTATTTCCATGATTTAAAATTTAATATTCAAAATTATCCTAAATATCTTTAATGCGCAATCTTGAATTTTGAATTGTTTGATTTGGCCTTACTAAACATCCATAAACCGGCAAATGTGATTAATCCGTTGATCATTAATAATTCGTATCCGAATTGATAATTAAAGGCATATTTAAATCCAATATCCAACAAAAATATAAAAATTGGAGATAAAACAGCAATATAGGGGATATATTTATCTTTGGCAACTCTTTTGGTGCATAGTCCGAAAGCAAATAATCCCAATAAAGGTCCGTAAGTATACGACACAATGGTGTAAATGGCATCTATGGCGCTTTTGTTGTTGAAACTTTTGAATAGCAGTATCAGCAAGATAAACAGGATACAGAATCCGGCATGGATAAGTGTTCTTTGCTTGTATTTGGACGAAGAGTCTTCGGTAGTTTTGTTGTCCAGTATATCAAGAAAAAAAGAAGTAGACAGTGAGGTAATGGCCGAATCGGCACTCGAAAAGGCTGCGGCTATTAATCCTACGGTAAACAGATATATGGATATGGTACCCATGTATCCATTGGCAATCAGGGTTGGCAATATTTCGTCCGAAAGCTGAGGTAGCGCAATTTGCTTTTGCTGGGCAAAAATAAGCAATAAAGCGCCCAACGAAAGGAATAGCAAATTAATGGGTATAAACATGAAACCATAGGTATACATGTTTCGTTGCGCTTCTTTTAATGTTTTGCAGGCGAGGTTTTTTTGCATCATGTCCTGGTCTAGCCCGGTCATGACAATGGTTACGAAGATACCACTCAGAAATTGTTTTACAAAATGCTGGCGGCTGCTCCAGTCGTCGAATACAAAAATACGGGAATAGTTACTGTTGGAAACGGTAAAAACGGCTTCCTTAAGTCCGGACAGGTTGAGTTGATTTACCACTTCGGCTATAATCAGGCAAAGGGCGCCAATCATGATAAAAGTTTGCAGCATATCTGTCCAGATAACTGTTTTGATACCAGTACGGAATGTGTAAAGTCCAATCACTATCATGGTGCCGATGGCAATAATTTCGAACGGGACTTCGATATTAGCCATGCGGTCGAATACAAATGTTTTAAGTATGATAACCACAATATATAATTTGGCGGCTGCGCTGATGCTTTTGGAAAGCAGAAAGAATGAGGCTCCCGTTTTATAGGCACGGGTGCCGAAGCGGTTTTTCAGATAGGTATAAATGGTTACATAATTAAACTTGTAATAGAGTGGGAGCAATACGTGGGCAATAACAACATAGCCGAAAAAGAAACCGAATACCATTTGCATATAGCTGAAATCGGTGGTTCGAACCCAACCGGGCACGGAAACAAAGGTAACTCCGGAAATGGAGGTGCCTATCATGCCAATGGCAATGATGTACCAAGGTGTTTTTCTATTACCCAGAAAATAGTTGTTGTTGGAGTTGTTTCGTCCGGTTAAAACGGAAATCAACATCAACAGGGCTATGTAGCATATGATAATGAGTAGGATTGCCATTGTAAACTAAATTAATTTAAGATTCAAAATTTAAAATTCAAGATTTATCCGGAAATATTACAGAGACTCAATCTTGAATTTTAAATTTTGAATCTTGAATCCTTTTACCAATAAAACGACCTCTTATAAGTGCTTTCGTTGCCAACAGCATCTTTTACTACCAGTTTAAACTGGTGTTGCTTGCTCCGGCCTATTTCTTTACTGTTCAGATAATATCTAATTTGGTTTGTTTTGGAGTCATATTCGAACAAAACCCACTTGTCGTCGATATAGGCGTTGTAAGTATCAATTCCCGTTTGTCCGTCGGATATGGAGAAGCTGAGGTATGGGCTGGCCGCAAAGTTCGAAATATTGAGCGGTGTAATTTTAGGTGCTATGGTATCTGCTTTGATAATGTATTTACCAAAGTCCCGGGTTTGGAAAGAAAATATTTTGTTTTCATATTTTCCGGTATAGGCGCATGAGCCTCCGGTTAGTTTGGCGGCATATAGTTTGGAGCTGTCTTTGGGTTGTTTGGTTACTTTAATAGACACATCGCACCAGCTGTGCAAAGGCACATATTCGGAATGGATTTGGTGGTAATCGGAGTAATAATTATCCGATGGGGTTAGCAGGTAATCGAAACATATGTCGCGGTAAAGTGTGTTTTTAGGTATAATTACTTTTATATTTTCCGTTTCGAACATATTAATGGTATTAAAAGGCATATTGATGGTGCAAGTGTTGTTTTGCGGAATTTCAGCTTTTTCTCCTTTTATGGTAAACGGAAAAACAGACTGGTTGCCATAACTGTCGGTTACCGTGAACTTAATTTGATAGTCACGTTCTTCGTTAATAGAAATAAATCCTTGGTCAACGACATCTTCGTATGTTCTTAAGAAATTGCCTTTTTCTACAAAGCATCTCATAATGTGATTATGATTCTTTTTATATTCTTCAAAATCAATGAAACTGTTGATGTACCTGCATTCGGAAGCGTTAAACCTTGTGTTGTTGTAGCGGAATATTACCGTGCTGTCTACTTCTACCTGTATGCTTCTTGTGCCCAGTATGTTGGCTGCATTGTTGCTGTAGTCATAGCATTTAATTCCTAATCCGATTTTTCCCCAGGCTTTAATGGTGGTTGGGTTGGTAAAACGAACTACTCCTCCTGAATTGTTGGTTAGCGAATATGATTTGTTGGAAGAGCTTCCATTGACTGTCCCTTCGTTTTTTTGTGGATATACTCTCAATAAAAATAATTTGGGTTTAACATTGTCTGTAACTCCCATTTTATAGATAAGGGGGTCCAGATAGTCTTCTGTTTCGGTATCGCGTATTTCGAAATGCAGGTGTGGCCCTCCCGAACTTCCCGTGTTGCCGCTGTAGGCTATTATTTCTCCTTGTTTTACAGGCAGGTCTTCGGGTTGCAGGCATATGTTGGCTTTAAATGTCTGGTTTTTATATTGGTAATTCTGTGTAACGCTATCTACTTTGGTGGCCAGTTTATTTAAATGGGCATATACCGAAGTTTCGCCGGTTGCAGGGTGGGTTACATAAAGTACTTTGCCGTATCCGGAACCGGAAATACCAATGCGTGACACATATCCATCGGCAATACTCATGACGGGTTTGTTGATTTCTGACTCTGTTTTGTAATCAATTCCCGAATGGAAGTGGTTGGAGCGGAGCTCTGCAAAGTTTCCGCTTAATAATACATTATGCGCCATGGGGTTGATGTATCCATTCCCATTTTGGGCAAATGCTTGCAGATATAAAAAAGTAATGAAAGTGATGAATATGAATTTTCTTTTCATGGGTTGTAGTGGAAAAAGTTATACAAAGGTATTCAATTTCCGGCAAAGACGCAAAATGAAGGTGCTCATTTGTATTAATTTGAGTTATATTTTTTTTTAATTATAAGAACCCATTTAAATTTTCCACAAAAGATTTACCATGTTATTTTCCGAGCAAAATTTAAACAGATTCAAAGTTCATAAACTAATATTTAGAGCTCTTTATAATTCTGTTTACAACAAATGACTTTTATGTATATTTAACAAATGTGGTATGCCGGAATTCAATGTTTTGGTGTTCCTGTCCTGTTTTTATATTGATTTTTTTTTATTTTAATTAATTGGTTGTCAATTATATATAAAAAACAAAACAGTCTTTTTCTATTAATGTAGACGTTGAAATGAGTTTTGTTTTATTTTAAGTTTTGTTATATTTTTTTTTGTTTTCTTCTTTTTTTTTAATAGCTATTGAAGGTTCTTTTCATATAACTTTACCGCGTGATAAATGAGGTATAAAAGAACAAACTTTCTTTATATGCATTTGTTTTAACCCGAACTTATTTTTTACTGTATATAACTGGTTCAATTAAAAATTATGTTTCTGATATTTAATTGTCGGAATTGTAAGTGTTTTCTATAAAAGAAGTAAAAATAACTGAATGGTGCTTTCTCTCAGTAATTAAACGTATTTTAAATTTAAAAATGAAAAAAACAGCTTTGTTAGCATTTGTTTTTTTGAATGCTGTGTTGACTTTCGGAAGCCGCTTGCCTGTTAAAGGTTATGTTGATCCGTATGTGTACGAGAGTGAAAATTTGGATGGCTTTATCGGTGATTTTTCGAGTGTTTATGCAAATGAAGAGAATTTTCAGTCTGGTACACAGCAAAAAATGAATCTGATGTATGTGTATGGCAATTGTTCATATTGTGATCCCTTGGCGGTGCAAGAAGCAGCGCTTGGCGATGATGGTGTAGCGGTATATAATGAATGCCTTCAGGAATATACTATTAATGGTATTCATGATTGTCCGGATCATGAGGCGTGCCCGCGATATAATGAATCGCCGTTGAACGGGCCTGTAGGGGAGTTTTGGCCTCTTTTGTTTTTTACTTTGTTCTATGTTTTTATTCTTTTTGTAAAAAAGAAAAGTATCACTTCGTTGCATTAAGTCAATAGTAAAGATTAATCTGTGATAATTTGATTATCCTTGATTGTTAGTTGTTTACGGTATAATTCTATGTGCTTTTGTAGAATTAACAATTATAAATTGGTTGATTGGATATTTAGGAGTATCTTTACTGGTATAAACAGACTCAATGTGTTTACTGCATAAAATGTATCTATTAATGTGTATAATTTATTATGTAACAGATGGATGCGGTTTTATTGAATTATATTAAAGCATCTGATGAAAGATGGTTTGCAAATGTAATTTGTGGATCATCTATTGTTGTTTGTATATGTAGTCAACTCAAAAATTATTCTTTTTTGATTTTTATTTATGATATGAGAAAGCCCAAATGAAGGGCTTTGTGTGGATTTGATATTCTACAAGAGAAAGTTAGTTCAGCTAGTACTATCTTCTATTGTAAATTGTCGACAGTTTTTATAAAATTTTTAAGGGTAATCTAATTATAATTTAAACAATATATCAACTAGAAAAATTCAATAAAAAAAACTTAAATCAAAATTATATGATAGCACTATTTACCAAATGTACGAAAGTCTGGAAGATATTCCTGCTTTCTTTTGTCGGTTTATTGCTCACGATGCCGGCTGTGGCTCAAAATACCACCGATTATTTTTATATCCGTACCAACGGATCTAACGGAATGGGTTTTGGAAGTGGTAATAATCGTTATGCTTTTTTGTATGACGATGCGGCCATTTTTATAAACAATTCGGGAACAGCCCTTCCCACTGCTACAGCTAATAACACGCTGACCGTAAATGGACATACGTATGCCGGTTATGCTGCAAAAGAAGGCGCAGGAGAACCTGCAACTCAAATTTTGTCGGATTATCCGCAACGGAATACAGCCGATGTAACTGATGGCAGCTTAGACAAGTTCAAATGGAAATTCATATCATTGGGTGATAGTAAATATGCCCTACAGAATATGTATACCAAAAGGTATCTATACTTTAATCCAAGCGAAGCGGCTAAAACTGTGGATGGATTGACCAGTTGCCGTAATGTATATATGGTAAATGAAGCACCGAATTCTGCTAACTCCGATTATGCCGGTTACTGTATCCCTATGGGAACTAATATTACCTGGACTATATCCGGTACAACTTATTATTTCACTTCATATCCGTTGCGTAATGCATCTCCTTATACGCAATTTTATTCAACTTTATTTGCAGATGCCGGTGGTGCCGATCTTTATTTGTTTAAATATAAAGCAACTACTGCGCCTCTTTCTACGGCAACCATCATGCCTGCAGGCGGTAGTACTTGTAGTAATGCTTTTACTGTTAACGCGATGGATTATACTAACCGGAATAGTGCAGAAAACTTCAAGCAGGATACCTATAATGGTACCTACGGTATTTATAATGCCGGATGGGTTAATAGTGAAAACTGGGCCGAATATAAAATAGAACCATGTAAAGCCGGTACCTATAAAGTAACAGGCTGGATTGCGATGCCTGACGGAGCCCCGTCGAATAATACGCTTCGCACCGGAAGTTCTTCGGGTGCCGTATTGGGTACTTTAACTTGTACGACGGCCAACGGTTGGCAAAATTATGGCCAATATACAACTAATATTACTTTAAGCGCAGGGGCGCAAAGCATCTGGTTTGTTGCCGGCGCAAGCCTGAACTTTCTCCGTATGACTTTCGAATATGTGCCTGCCCCTAAATTGGAGCTTTCTAATATAAGCGCAGGAGGAACTACTATTGCTGCCAATTCTACTATTAATGCATCGGTTACAATTTCCAATACAGGAGATGCCTCGCAAACCGCTAACTATGATGTTGTATTTAAATTAGACAATGCTGATGCCAAAACTATTACAAAATCGGGAACTTTAACAACAGGCTCAAATACAACAGCCTCTACTACTTATACTGCTCCCAATGCTAATGGAACACATACTTTAACCGCCACTTATGGAACCCAAACGGTAAGCATTAACTTTACAGTAACAGGCGGAGTAAATGTAGATCCTGATTTGGGTAAAACATGTAAAATTATTACAGATAACAGCTTATCCGGCTTCACATATGAAGGTGGACCTTATTATATCAAAAATGATTATGAAGGATTTGGGCATCAATATTTGTATGATAATGGAGAAAATGCTTCTTGGACAGACGATGGTGATGCTAAGATGAGTTATACTTTTGATAATATCGGAAGTATCAAAAGAAATGTGCTTGCTACTGATGATCAAACGGTTTGGAAGGGCAAGAAAGAATATATGTGGGTAATTTACAGCAAAACTGTAGGCGGAACAAAATATTATTTCATCAAAAACTTTAAAACCAACAGATTTTTCCATTCAGGGCCGTCTAATTACGCTTATGACCAGGATGGAGCTAACAAAGCTGTTAGTGTATGGGCATGGAACGATGGAGTTGTTAGCGGTGCTACTGCCGCTAATAACAGTACTGCTGCCAATAAACATATTTCATTCTATTGTTTTTCGCTCGGAACAGCTCCGGCTGCCAGTAGTGCCAATTTCGTTTCTACAATTGTAAATAAACGCTATTGCTGGAGTAGTAGACCTATGCACGGGGAACTTTCGGGTAACCATAATATTAATAGTCGTGCCAATTATGTATTTTATACCGATAATACTTATGGTTGGGGTACCAAAAACTGGAAATTTAATTCGGCTGTAGCTGATGTTGTTGCTCCAGACCTTAAAATAACAAATGTAATAGCTAACGAAAGTGTAATTGGAATTGGAGAGTCGTTTACAGCAACCATTACTATTAAAAATGACGGAACAGAGGCTATTGCAAGCGGAACACCTATTAAAGTGAAAGTTACATTCAATGGTGGATATTTTATAACACAATATACCGGCGGATTGGGTATTGGTGCTTCTGCAACATTGCCTGCTTTTGCCATTACACCCAGCGATTTAACGGGGGCGGACGGCGAAATCCTGACGGTAAAAGTAAATAGTGATTATTCCATAACAGAAACTGTTTGTAATGATGCAAGTAATGTGTATACCACAACGGCCAAAATAAAAGTGCTAAAGCAACCCGAAATTGCTTTGAAAAACCATACCGCAGGGCAAGTTGCAGCAGCAGATGTTAATATCGGCAGTCCCGATAATGTTGCTTACAGGTTTATGGCAACAGTTGTCAATAAAAGTGCAACATTAAATACATTTAGTTTTGTTACTTCCGGAACAGCATTATTGGCTGATATCACTAATTTTAAGATATATTACAGCCTTAATGCCGATTTCTCAAACCCGGTATTGCTTGGCACTATTACTGCCGCCACCGGAGCCGGTACTCATTCTTTAACAGGATTGACACAAGCATTGCCAACAGGAGATGTTTATTTTAAAATAACAACAGACATCAGTCTTTCGGCTACAGCCGGCAGAACTTTATCCGTATCGGCCATTGCTGCCAATAATATGACTATTGCTGCCGGAACTGTTACCGGAAGCACAGCCACTGCCGGAGGCGCTCAAACAATCAGCCTTTTGGTAACTCCTCCAACCGCCAAAACATACGATGCCACTAATATTGCTACCACATCGGCTCAGTTGAACGGGGAAGTGTTTGCCAATAATGCTACCGCTACAGCTTCTATCGAGTTTGGAACTACCACAGCTTATGGAACAACCATAACCCCAACCCCATCGAGTATAGCGGCTATTTCTACTATTTCGGCGACTGTGTCGAGTTTAACGCCTAATACACTTTATCATTACAGAATTGTGGCTTCTAACTCCAAAGGTTCTGTTAACGGAAATGATATTACATTTGCCACCAAACCTAGTGTTCCAACTGTTGGAAAAGCAACTGCTATTGGTGCCGGTAGTTTTACCGCCAACTGGACAGCGCCAACCGGACAGGGTTCCGTGGCTTATACCTACACCGTGCAAGTGTCTACTCAATCTAACTTCTCCAGCATAGCAAAAGAAGTACCGGGCGTGTCATCTACCAGTACGGCTATAACCGGATTGGCAGGAAATACTACTTATTATTTCAGGGTGCAAATAGTGAATGCACAAAATATGAATTCTGGCTATTCGGCAGCCAGCGCTTCTTTCTTAACAGATGAAGCAGATCCTTATGCTACCGCTTGTACAGCGCAAACTGCATTCAATTCTACTCTGGCTAACTTTACTTTTGTAGGCGGTCCTTATTATATCAGGAATAATGATACTTCATGGGGATACCAATATTTGTATGATAATAGTGAAAATGTCAGCTTAGGGGATGATGGAGACGCTAAAATTCCGTATACATTTACGAATATCGGGAATGTAAAGAGAAATATACTTTCTACCGACGATCAAACCAAATGGAAAGGCAAAAAAGAATACATGTGGCTTATTTACTCAAGGGTTGTAAATGGAACCACATACTATTATATTAAAAATTATAATACCGGCAGATTCTTCCATTCCGGACCATATAATCAATATTACGGAAGCTGCGATGGAGATAACAATGCCCTTTGCGTTTGGGCTTGGAATGAGTCATTAGCTGGTGCTGCTACAGCATTAAATAATGCAAGCGCTACGAATAAACATATGTCGTTCTTCAGTTTTGGATTGGGAACTGCACCTGCGGCTAATAGTGCCGACTTTACTTCTACCATTGTTACCAAACGTTATTGTTGGAATGAAAGATTATTGCATGGAAAATATGATTCGGATTGCCACAAGAGCGATTCGAAAGGTACTTACGCTTTCTTTAATAGTAATAACTGGAATTCAAGCAAATGGGCTTTTAAATCGGCCGTATGGGATGGCGTACCAACCGATTTGCAGGTAACCAAAGTAGACGTGAGCGACAATACAGTTTCTTTAGGCGATTCGTTTACCGCCAAAGTTACTATTAAAAACACAGGAACAGTAGCTATACCCAATACTGCCGAAGGTGCTATTAAAATTAAATTTAATTTTAACGGTAAATACTATACAGCTACCTATTCTTCTGGATTGGCCGTGGGAGCTACTGCAGAAATAACACAAACCATTACTCCCCATAAACTTACCGAAGCTGTTGATGGTGTTGCGTTGGAGGTAACCGTAAACTGTGATTGCGCCATTAAAGAAACATCGGTTGATAATACACTGTCTTCGTCTAAGATTAAAGTAATGGCTATACCTGAGATTACTATTGCTAACTTAACCACAGGACAGGTAGCTGCTGCCGATGTAAGCGTAAACAGTGAAAACAATACCATTTATACATTCCGTGCTACTGTAACCAGCATGGATGTGAAATTAACCGCATTCAACTTTACTACTGCCGGAAATGCAACT
>JAVBUB010000047.1:0-3728 GCA_031555675.1 Paludibacteraceae bacterium
GGGAACAGAATTCAGGTTGAGCAACAGGTTTGGTTTGAACCTCGAAGGCGTACATTATAACCTTTATAGTCAGCACTTCAAAAATGATAAGTACGAAGGATTGGTACAAATACGTCCAACCTTTAACTTCAAAATAGCCAACCATTTTAAAATATTTGCAGGACCTACTTTCAACCTGTCACTCATTGCTCCGGACGATATTAAGTTTACTGCTCCTTATAGCATCTGGAATACGGAAACAAGTAATGGACGTGAGTTGGATGCCTGGTTGGGATTTACCGCTGGACTGAGATTTTAGATATAGATTTTAAAAGAGGTAATAATAATTTCAAATCAAAAAGACAGTGGTCCAATGCTAGCATTGGACCACTGTCATTTTGATTTGAAATTACTTTTTCTCTCTATAAAGATTTTGAAAGTCATTAAAATATTTTTGTATTTTCTCTAATTGAAAACGGTTAATATTGTTGAAAGAAAAAATCTTTTTTGTTTTATCTATTCCGTATTTCATAATTAAATCGCCAAAAGAAGTATTCATGAAAAGTGTGGGTATAGAGGATACCCCTTCCATGTCAATCACAACCATATCGCCATTCAAAATAGCTTTGTCTGCAATGTCAAACAAAACATATCCACCATCGGTGTATGATCTGTCTTTTAATATATCCTTTAAGCTTATATTCATTTTATGATATTATCCTATAGTTACATCTGACAATATTTCTTCATCTGATTGAAAGGCATCAATACAGATGTCAAAGTAAATCAAAGTTCCCTTAAAATCAAAATCTAAATCAATAATTCTTATCGGATTCTTGTCAGGGAAGCAAAATAATAAGGCTTTATTGCTAACAATTCTTATTCGATCATTGTTCATCAGATTAGATACAACATTATCTAACCCAAACCCTCTATTGTGTGAATTAGTGTGCGCGGAAACTCCTATTTCTAGAGAATCTATCAAAGCATCCACGTCATTTTTATATTTACCTGGATGTGAGTTTTTTAACGTAGTAGGTATTCCAAGCCCAAAATCACAAAGTGCAACATGGATAGATCTATCTTTTTCACTGTATTTAATGTATGAAAAGGCATTTCCTGAAGCGTTTGCATGATCTGCAACATTTAGATATACTTCATCAAGCGAACTTTGGAAAATCGTAAGGTCACAACCATCAAAGTAATTTCGTTTAAAATATTCCGTAACACTGATACTATACCCTTTTTCTCCTCCTTCAATAATTTTCCATAGATTTAAAATTTCTCTACGAGGAGAATCGAAATGGTTAGTGCTTTTATCATTAGAAAAATAGGAGGCCAAGTTAAGATCAGAGAATATGAAAGTAGATAATTCTTCATCTTCAATATTTGCAAAAATTAAATAATTTAAGCGTCCTAAATATTCAATAAAGCATGCAAATAATACAAGATGAACAGGTTCTATATTTTTCAGGTTAATATTTTTCGTAATATTAAATTTCAAAATTTTGAGTTGTTCATTTTTTGATGTAAAGACATTACTTCTCAAATAAGAAATTTCTTTTGCCCAATATTGTTTGTCTATTACATTAAATGTTACTTATTTATCAAACTCCAATTTTTTTATTAAAATTTAGTTGAGACAAATGTAAAAATAAAATCTGATTAAATTATATATTTTCCCAAATAAGGCGTAAAATAAAAACGAACAATTGTAAATTATTGATATATTTTATTCTACAGAATAGAAAAAATATTTGGATTATATTGTTAAATGCAGACAATCATAATACCTTGAAATTTCTTGCTTTTTCTTTCAATTCTGAAAAAAATAGCGACATTTGCGATTCGAAAAATCAATATTCATAAAAATACATTAACGATGACAACTACAAAAAGTGCATTACAAATTGCAAGAGCTGCTTATCAGCCAAAGTTACCGAAATCATTACAAGGTGCTGTAGCCATTAAAGAAGGAAAAGCAACACAATCTGTTGCCGATCAGGAAGAAATAAAAAAATTGTTTCCAAATACTTACGGAATGCCTATCGTAACATTCGAATCTGCGGCTAAAACTACAAGCCCTGCTATTAATGTAGGTGTTATTCTTTCGGGTGGACAAGCTCCCGGTGGGCACAATGTTATTTCCGGTATTTTCGATGGTTTGAAATCGTTGAACAAAGACAATAAATTATACGGATTTTTAGGTGGCCCCGGCGGATTGGTAGACCATAAATATATTGAGCTGACATCTGCCATTATCGACGAATACCGTAATACGGGTGGTTTTGATATTATTGGATCTGGACGTACCAAACTGGAAGAAACAGAACAATATGATAAAGGTGTTGAAATCTGTAATAAACTTGGTATCAAAGCTTTGGTAATTATTGGTGGAGATGACTCAAATACTAACGCTTGCGTATTGGCTGAGTATTATTTGCAAAAAAACACAGGCATTCAAGTAATAGGTTGTCCTAAAACAATTGATGGCGACTTGAAAAACGAAATGATTGAAACTTCTTTCGGATTCGATACCGCTTGTAAAGTATACTCGGAAGTAATCGGTAACATCATGCGCGATGCTAATTCAGCTAAAAAATACTGGCACTTCATAAAATTGATGGGACGTTCTGCTTCTCATATCGGATTAGAGTGCGCCTTGCAAACCCAACCCAATATCTGCATTATTTCGGAAGAAGTAGAAGAAAAGAAACAAACACTGGGACAAGTGGTTAATAGCGTAGCTGATGTTGTTGCCGCACGTGGTAACAATAGCGAAAACTTTGGTGTTGTTCTTATTCCCGAAGGGTTGATCGAATTCATTCCTGAAATGAAAGTGTTAATCTCAGAATTAAATGACTTGTTGGCTCACGAAACAGATATTCAAAAAGCATTGAAGGGATTGTCAGCAGAAAGTGCTGTTGTTTATAACAGCCTTCCTGATGCTATTGCTAAACAGTTGACATTAGACCGTGATCCACACGGAAACGTACAAGTATCGTTGATTGAAACAGAAAAATTATTGATCGAAATGGTAGGCAAACGCCTGATCGAAATGAAAGCAGCCGGAACTTACAAAGGTAAATTCTCCGGATTGGCTCACTTCTTCGGATACGAAGGCCGTTGCGCTGCTCCTTCGAATTTCGATGCAGACTATTGCTATTCATTAGGAGTAAATGCAGCCCAATTGATTGCAGCAGGTAAAACAGGTTATATGTCATCTATTCGCAATACTACAGCTCCTGCTACAGAATGGATTGCCGGTGGAGTACCTGTAACCATGATGATGAACATGGAACGTCGTCACGGAAAAATGAAACCCGTTATTCAAAAAGCATTGGTACGCCTGGATGGAGCACCATTCAAAAAATTGGCTGCCAACCGCGATCAATGGGCGAAAGAAACCAGCTATGTTTATCCGGGTCCTATCCAATACTTTGGCCCCACCGAAGTTTGCGACCAACCTACCAAAACATTGCAATTGGAACAAGCTAAATAATTAGCTTATAAATATGAAACCGGGCTGCTGAAAATTTTCAGCAACCCGGTTTTTCTTATGCGTAAATTCGTGATCTTTTTATTCTATATCTTCTTTTTCACTTCTCATATGTTGCGCATCGCAAAAAGGCTTATTCTGCGATTTCCCGCAACGGCACAAAGTAACCCTATTCCTAACCGGATATAAATTTCCACGTTCGTCTTCAATAGAAATACCGCCTTTAACCCATATCGGTCCATGTACCCTG
>JAVBUB010000244.1:0-11147 GCA_031555675.1 Paludibacteraceae bacterium
AGTTGATGCCAACATTCACCTCGGATTTAACGCCGATGAAAGAGATTATGGCGTAGGCGCTCAGATTTTAAGAGAACTCGGAATTTCGAAAATACGCCTCATAACCAATAATCCGAAAAAAAGAATCGGACTCGAAGGATATGGATTGGAAATTGTAGAAAATATTCCTATTGAAATAGTCACTAACCCATACAACGAAAAATACATGAAGACAAAAAAAGAAAAAATGGGTCACAATTTAAATAATATTTAAAATATAATTAAGAATAAATATATGTGCGGGTACAATTTAATAGTTGTACCCGCATTGTTTTAGATCAATAACCAGTATACAGAAAATAGATTGAACCAGTTGAATGTATACAGAACATACAGGGCTTGTTTGTAGACGTTGCGCGCAACGTCTTTTCGAAGCGCTCAGTCTGAAAACAAGGTTTCTACACTTATGATCAAAAATCCGTGCCAGCCTTTGAGTCACCCTGATACAAAAATAAATAAAGGATCTTATCGATAAGATAAGATCCTTTATTTTTCAACTATTTGAAAAGTTTATTCTTCAAATTTTACAACAAACTCAACACGCCTGTTTTTAGCTTTATTGGCTGCTGTAGTGTTTTCTACAACAGGTTGGGCATCTCCAAATCCCTGGGCTGTTAATCTGACTGGTTCTACTCCACCTTTAATCAGATAATTTTTTACCGCGTTGGCTCTGTTTTCGGATAATACCTGATTAGATGCCGGGCTACCTACATTGTCGGTATGTCCATTAATGGTCAGGTAATAATGTGAATTCTCTTTCATAATTTTCACAATCTGATTCAAAATATCGAATGATACCGGTTTAATAACATCTTTTCCAGATTCGAACTGAATGCCTTGCAACGCTTTTTGGAACACTTGTTTTTCCGACGCTTTTATTTCCGGACAGCCTTTATTTTCCTTAGTACCTTTCACGGTCGGACATTCGTCAAGGAAATCAGGGACTCCATCGAGATCGGTATCTTTCGGGCATCCGTATTCATCTACAAACCCTCTAGCCGCCGCCGGTGTTCTGGGGCATTTATCTAAATGATCGGCTACACCGTCGCCATCACTATCCGGACAACCATCACTATCAACTTCCATACCTATTGGGGTATCCGGACATTTATCAAGGTAATCGGGTACTCCGTCTTTATCCGAGTCAATGGGGCAACCAATGCTGTCGATCGCTATTCCGGCAGGTGTATTCGGACATTTATCCAAATAATCGGCCACGCCGTCATTATCAGAGTCGATAGGACAACCGACACTATCAACAGCAACTCCTACTGGCGTATCCGGACATTTATCAAGATAATCGGCTATACCGTCGTTATCAGAATCAATAGGACAACCAACGCTATCAACGGCCACACCTTTAGGTGTTCCGGGACATTTATCCACATTATCGGCTACACCGTCGCCATCCTCATCAATAGGGCAACCGCGTTTATCTACCAGGTAACCCAGTGAGGTGTCGGGACATTTGTCTTTTCTGTTTATTACACCATCGTGATCACTATCTTTCTTAGGATTCTTGGGATTACCGAATGTGAGCATCAATCCCATTTTTATATTTACATACTGTGTTTTATAAGGTACTGCTTCCGAAGTATAGCGCAAAGGAATATAATCGCCGGCTATATACATAGACCATGGTCCAAGCCTTCCGCCGATACCCAATCCTAAATTACTAAAACGGCCATTAATCCATGAATAACTGAAAGTTGTATTAAACCAGTTTATCGGCAAGAAGTTTACCGAAGTAGTTATTTCTTCGAATATACTACCATTATCGATGGTACTTTTCGACAGTAAACCAAATGTTATTTTTTGATCCAAAATAGCGTATTCCACTCCAGCCATTACCTTAGCAGAAAGCCATGTATTATATTTATTAAATGTTGTTTCATAATGGATGCTATCCAACATATCCTGAAAATAATCTTCATCCCAGTCTACTTCTCCGTCTTCTACTTTAATATCTAAGCCTTCAAATGTAAAACTTCCTTTAACCGGTATGTTAACCACGTTGCGCTTCCATCTGATAAAACCTACATCTAGTACAGATAATGAAAAAGTAAGGTGATTATCCAAAATTTTATAGGTAGCTCCTGCATCTATGGCAACTCCATTACCTTGCGGTTTCGAAAATAAATTGAAATAGTCGGCTACTTTATCGGGAAATTCTACTTTCACATTATCCAACCTGTTCTCCTCATCAAGCCGGTAAGTAGAATAAGGAATAGAGGCATTGATCGTACCATCTATATCTGCATCCCAACTATCGCGCGAAGCATTCAAGTTTAACTTATTGATTTTGGTTGAGGCATTGGCATGTCCCATTAAATACTTGAGCTTTCCGCCCACAGTTAAGTGTTCATTCACTTCATAAGAATATCCCAATCCAACCTCGCTATAGGCAGTTGCCTTCATCGCGTAATTGCCCAAGTTATATTTATTTACACCGGTACTATCTGGTGTTCCATAAAGTACCAGCTTAAAAAGGTCTTTAGGAATATGGGCGCTTATATCTGCTTTGGTTTGTATTCCCAATGTAAAATAATGCTTTTTTACCCTGAATCCGAATGACAATAAATCCATTTGAAACTCGGAATGTACTTTTGTATTCTTTTTCAATGAGTTATAAAAATCAGCGACATTTCCTTCGGGATGTAAGAAAGTAATGGTTTGTATCTTTCCGTCTATCTTTTTAGGATAAACAACATCTCCAAAAGTAAGGGAATTATTACCAAACCCGATTTGCACAGACGGCAGCACGGGAAGGTCTATATAAATATTGGACAGTGGCTGGTAAGCAGGATTTAATTCGTGTCTTACCGGTATGGTTTTCATATAGTAAATGGTATTGACCTGGGCGTTTGCCGAGAAAAACGTGACAAACAACAAACTCAATACGGCAAAACTATATTTATATATATTTTTCATAATGTCTGAATATTAAAAAATAAAGTTGATCTTTCCGAAAACATCTATTTTGAATTTGATGAAATCGGACGGACGAAAATTAATTGTTTGAGGATAATCTACATTTGTATGATATAATTCATTGTCTATCAAAAGATACCTGGTCTTTGCCAAGTCATTCCATTTATCCTGATCAAAATAAAAATAGAGCATGGATTCTTTAGATTCCAAGGTATTACCCAGTGCATCCGGTTGGGCTGCTGCAATTTCAAAATATTTCTCCAAGTCGCTGATTTTTTGTTTATTATCATCCAGGAATGAAATATTCATCCGTGAAGGTATCGGAAGATGATTTTCGTATTTAATTCTTATTTTCAGAAAATGTACATTATCGGAAATATCATCGTCATCTTCTTCGCTAATCAAATCGAAAAACTTCAACGTATCGGATGTCATCAGTATACTTCCTTTATCAAAAGATAATGGCAGGCGTACATCAACCAGCACATCCACATATTTTCCTTTTACCAAAAAGTGATTTTCCGTATTTGTATGCACAATTGGATCTGATTTAAACTTATAATCAACATATTGAGGATGATAAATTTCAAACAAGCGGTTTGTACCGCCATTATCCCTATTGAAAGTTCGAACAATTGAGCTGTAAGAGTAAGGCTGGGGAGCTCCTTCAATAGGAATTTCATAAGATTCTGCTCCTGTATTGAATACAGCTTTTACTTCTTCATACGCTCCATCTTCGTCTACACCAATTGCTTTTACATAACCGGCCGTAAACTTGGCATCCAATCCCACATAATTGCGTAACTCACACCTTATCATCGGATTATGAAATAGTAATTTACTATTTTTAGGAATAACGTCATCAAAAATACTGAGCTTTATCTGTTCATCTTTTTCATCAAAACTGATATCTCCAAAAAATCCCCATAAAATTTCGGCGTCCAAATTGTCAAAACCAAACTGGACACTAATATCTGAAGAATTGAAAGCAAATGCAGACGAACGTCTCAATTTATACTTAATATCGAATGAGAAGTCTGTCAACTTTAAAATAGAACGGTCTTTAATATTAAAAGACTTGGTAATGTTTTGTCCCGGAGATAACGTAAAAACAGGAGAAGAAGTCAACTCCAAGCCTTGTGGCAATATTAGTTCGAATTCTGTATTCTGGGTAAAACTATTGGATATAGTAATACCGATGCTCGAGTTAAGCAACATAGCACTGTCTACCCGGGTTCTGGCCGAAGGTTTTTCGATATCATTCTCCATATCAACATCCGAAGATATGGTAAACTCTGTGCTGGTTCCACCCGATGGCAATACTGTAGCGGGATTGATGTAATAAGAAAAATGTTCGGGCATTTTTACAGAGTTATTCGACTCCAAGTGCAAGGTATCTTTATAAATAATAAAAATAGAATCTCCTTCTATCATTATTTTATCACTAGCACCTGCAATACGCAAGATCTCCTGTATATCATATTCTATTTTACCAACAGGCAGTCCCAAAGATGGATTTAAAGAAATTTTATCATCAATATTCTTTAAATCATAATCTTTATCAACACATGAACTCAACAATGCTATTGTTATCAATAACATTGAGACGTAACGAAGTAGTTTTCTTTTCATTATATAGCTGTTAAATAAAGTGAAAAATTTTTACAAAAATATAAAATCCTACTGATTAAACATAACTTTCCTACGACAAATATATGTCTGCCGAATATAGAAGCTGATTCAAAATGATTCGAAAATAGTATTGCCGCGTAATCTTGCGCTCGACTTTGCCGCTTGACTATGCCAAGAATCTAAAATTTTAAATCTTGAATAATTACTTCGTCAACAAAATAACTCCGATGATAATAAATAAGATTCCGAAAAGTTTAACAAAGGTAATGGATTCATCCAGGAAGAAAAAGCCTAGAAATAATGTAAATATGTAAGCAAGACTTGTCATGGGGTAGGCTTTGCTAAGCTCTAACTGAGATAATACATAAAGCCAAAGGAATAGGTTCAGCACATAACTTAACACACCTCCCCAAACATAAACGCTAGCAAGACCGGCTTTTACTATTCCACCGACATTTTTACCGTCTGTATTAATGGAATTTACTCCTACTTTAAAAAGGAACTGGGCCAAGGCCGCCATCATGGTACTGATAAGAAGGGCAACGTATTGCATAAGTGTGATGTTAATTTGGTTTTAAATTGCAAAAATACAAAAATAAAGGTATATAATACTTTTTATGCTAAAATTCTGTCGAGGTAACTTAAAGTAACTTTGGCAGTAAAGATCTATTACTGGTAAATAATCTTATCCGGCTTCTGAATATCAAAATCCATCAACCCAAAGTCGGATGCCTGATACGAATTGAGTTTGAAAACATTATATCCGCTACCCGGAATATAAGGATAATAAGATATCGAAATTTGGAAAGTATTAAAAATAAGATGATCATTGCGAATCAGCAAACCTAATCCGAACATGGAATATACTTTACTTTGGGAGAATCCGTATTGGTCGTCGCCAAGCATTCCAAATGAATAAAGCAGATAAGGAGCTAACTTAAAGCCCCAAATATCCCAGGGGGAAAATACCTGCGTTTGGAAATTACATACAAATTTACGGGTACCGGTTATATAATCGCTATCGAATCCTTTTAAGCCAAAATAATCATTTAAATAAAGCCGGTCTGTTTCCAAACGGTTGATACCAAACATTAATTGAGGTTTTATAAACTGACGGAATTTCCAGCCGCCAATTTCCAGTAAAGGCGAAAAATAATTCAGTTGAGCAGTAAAAACACCTTCTTCTACTCCCGAATTTTTGAAAAAAGAACCATATTCCAATTCTCCGCTCAGATATCCAAATTTTAAGAATCCTCCCTTAGATAGTTTCGCAGCCAGGTAAAGCCTGTTTCCGCTATTTTTATGCTGAATGCCGCCAATTAATTCATAAGACTGCCCTATCGGTACATCTTCAATAAAACCATATTTAAATAAATAGCGGTCTTTTTTATATCTCCGGTCAGAAAATCCGATTCCTAAAAGATACAGGTTTTCTTCGGTGTAAAGATTATCCGGATCATATTCGGGTAAAGGATATTCCATGTAATTAATCTGATAATACCTACCCGAAAAAATAATATTTTGGGTGTTTATTCTCTCAGCATCTCTGTTTCTCACTTTCAAGGCAAAAGCCCCCCAATAATCTTGAATATTGTATTTTAAAAACTGACTGACAGGGGCAAGCAAGTCAGGAAAACTGATAACCTCGTTTTCCGACTGCTGTGCAATAGTTATACCTCCCGCCCATCTGGCCAACGAAGAATAAAAAGGTCTGTTAACCAAAACTTGTTTTAAATCGGTAGAATCGTTGTTATTCTTTTTATAAAGCAATTGGGTGCTGATATAAGTATTACTTATGTTGGGTATACTATAATCGTACTGGTAATTGGCAAGTCCTCCGTCAAAATTCCAAGCGCCAAAAGCATGAGCCTGATGTCCGAGTCCCAGGAAATTTATTTCTTTTAATCCCAATCCAAACTTCGATGCCGACAGTTGTCCTTCTGGATAAATACTAAAAATATCTTTCACGCTCACTACAATATCTATCGAATCGTTTCCGGGAATAGCTACGGGCAATATGCTCGTGCTTTCCACATAACGCTGGCTTCTTATCAAACGCTCCGATTCCTGTACGGTTAAGAGGTCAAACGCATCGTGCTTTTTAAACAATAATAAATCCCTGATAACAAAAGGCCATGTTTTCACATGCAAATGATTGCCAACCCGGTTCAGGTTTTCTTCCGTAAAAAACTTTATACTGTCTTGGGTTACTTCAAAGGGCGATTGGTTGATAATGATAATATCGCGGATAATTTTTCCCTGAAAAGCTTTTTGGTTGTATTTTATGGTGTTCTGAGTAGTTTTTGCCGTATTACCACCATTTTCCGGTTTCTTGAAAATCAGCTCGTAAAGAACTTTACTGAAATCATACTGCTTGGAAAGTTTATACAAATTCTGGTATATCGAAACAGAATCTTTTGGTTCCTCTTTCGTGTCTTGCTGCGCTGCAGAACTGAAAATATTTCCGGCAACAAATATTAATAGAAAGAATATCCGTTTAGGCATATCATAAAATTCACTGTTTTTTCATTTTTTCCGGATTGCCCTATAGCATTTTCGCTATTTCTACAATTCGCTCAATTCGAGCCAACGCATTGTCTTTTCATCCAGTAAATCAATCAGTTCGGCAATCCTTTTCGACTGATATAACAATTCATCATTCGATAATGTTCCATTTGACAGGTTTGTTTCTATCGTTTTTTTCTCTTCTTCGAGTTGTCCGATTTCCTTTTCAACAGCCTCAAATTCCTGTTTTTCCTTGAAACTCATTTTTCGGGGAGCATTTTCTTTGTTGTCTTTATTTTTTGCAACAGGTTCCTGCTTTTGTTTCTCGCTTTTTTCATTTCGTCTTTCCTGTTTTTGTAGCTCCTCTTTCCAATCGCGATAATCGGTATAATTTCCCGGAAAATCTTTTATCTTGGCATCTCCTTCAAACACAAGCAAGTGATCCACTACCTTATCCATAAAATAGCGGTCATGGGAAACCACAATAACGCATCCTTTAAAGGTTTGCAGGTAAGATTCCAACACATTCAGCGTAACCACATCGAGGTCGTTGGTAGGCTCATCAAGGACAAGGAAATTAGGATTTTTTATTAATACTGTACATAAATATAAGCGACGTTTCTCTCCCCCACTCAGTTTATATACATAATTATGTTGTGTTTCGGGAGTAAACAGAAAGTGTTCGAGAAATTGCGAAGCGCTCATCTTTCGTCCGCCACCGAGGTCTATTTCTTCGGCTATGTCGCGCACCACATCAATGACTTTCATTTGTTCGTCGAACTTTAATCCGGACTGACTGTAGTAACCAAACACTATTGTTTCGCCAATATCGAAGGTACCTTTATCTGGCTTTTCCTCTCCTACCAGCATTTTTATAAAGGTAGACTTTCCGGTTCCGTTACGGCCTATGACGCCCATTTTTTCGTAACGAGTGAAATTATAATAGAAATCTTCCAGTATTTTTAAATCGCCAAAGCTTTTCGAGATATATTGGGCCTCAAATATTTTTTTACCGATATAAGAGGCTTTTACTTCGAGTTTTACATCATCATCAAAAGATTTTTGCTTTACTTTATTTTCGAGTTCATAAAAAGAATCGATGCGCGATTTGGCTTTGGTGGCGCGCGCCTGTGGTTGACGTCTCATCCAATCCAATTCTTTGCGGTATAAATTATTGGCTTTATCCATCTCGGCAGCACTGGCAGTTATTCTGTCACTTCTTTTTTCTAAGTAATAACTGAAATTTCCTTTGTAATGGTACAGATGCTGAGCATCAATTTCCAGAATATCACTACAAACGCTATTCAAGAAATAACGATCGTGGGTTACCATTAGCAAGCTCATGCTGGAGCTTTTCAGGAAGTCTTCGAGCCATTCTACCATTTCCAAATCGAGGTGGTTGGTTGGCTCATCCAATATCAATAATTCGGGTTCTGTTATCAAGGTATTGGCCAACGCTATTCTTTTAAGCTGCCCTCCGGAAAGCTCATTTACTTTTTGTTCGAGGTTTGTTATTTTCAGTTTGCCTAAAATTTGCTTGGCTTTGGTTTCATAATCCCATGCATGAAGTAAATCCATTTTGGCCAAAACCTCATCATATTTCTCAGCAAATCCGGAATTCATGCCGGATGCTTGCAAATTGGTCAGGTGTTCATATTCGGCAATGGTACGAACCACTTCGTTATCTGAATGAAAAATAGCGTCTAAAACGGTAATTCCTTCGGGAAAGTGAGGTTCTTGTTCCAGAATGCTTACTCTTAAATCTTTTTTAAAAGAAATGGTTCCGTTATCATAATCTTCCTTTCCGGCAATAATATTGAGCAATGTTGTTTTTCCCATGCCGTTTTTGGCAATAAGGGCTATTTTTTGTCCATCTGAAATACCAAATGAGATATTTTCAAATAATATTTTATCGCCAAAAGATTTACTTAAATTTTCAACTTGCAAATAACTAACCATGCCATTTAAGAATTTATAATATACAAAATCAACGTTTTATTTCTCTTCAGGATTAGTAAAAGATTGTGTACCCATGGCAAACAAAATTATGATCCTTAAAATATACTACCAAACTATAGTCCCGTAAGGACATTTACCATATTTTCATATGCATTATCATTCTTGCAAAGATAATAAAAAACGAAGCTCCTCAAAAGAGAAGCTTCGTTCTATAAGTTTTAATGACCTAAAAAATATTACAGTAAACCTGCATAAATATCTTTTTCGTCTTCACGTAACGAAATTTTTCCTTCACGTGCCAACCATCCAAGAGCCATATATATTTCTTTATCTGTCAATTTAGTCTCTTTTTTTATAGCTTTTACGCCTTGTTCTCCTTTTACTAGAGTCATCCATACTGTTCCGGCAGTGTAGCCAATTTTTTCTGTCAACATAATCTTTTCTTTTTAGTTTTTAAAAATATTAAACTTATATTTCTACAACAAAATTAATGATTAAATGTTTTCCGGCAATATAAAAAATAAAAAAATTAATAAAATTGTATTATTATGACATCCGAATTACCAAAAGCTCATAATTATGCTCGTTTATTTATCGAAGTTTAAATCAATATTGAATTCAAGATTCAAAGTTCAAGATTCAAGATTGCCCGAGAACAACATTGATGCGTAATTTTAAATCTTGAATATTAAATTTTGAATTTATTACCTTTTAATCTATTACAAAAAAAATCGGAGTAACCGTTAAGTTACTCCGAAATCTAAATTATATAAAGAAACCTCAGTTGATTAATATCCCCTGATGGCTTCAATTCCTGGCAATACTCTTCCTTCAATAGCTTCCAACAAGGCACCACCACCGGTAGATACATAAGATACGCCATCGGACAATCCGAATTGGTTTACGCAAGCCACAGAGTCGCCACCTCCAACAAGTGAAAAGGCTCCGTTTTTGGTTGCTTCAACAATAGCTTCACCTACAGAGCGTGAACCCTGACTAAAGTTTTCGAATTCGAATACTCCTGTTGGACCGTTCCAAAGAATAGTTTTTGATTTTTTAATAACATCGGCAAAAGTTTTCATGCTTTCAGGGCCGATATCCAAGCCTTCCCATCCATCAGGAATTTCGGTTACTTTGGCAAATTTGGTATTAGCATCATTGCTGAATGCATCGGCTATTTTTGCATCGGTAGCCAATACCAAGTTTACGCCATTTTCTTTGGCTTTTTTAATCAACTCAAGAGCTAAATCCAATTTATCGTTTTCGCAGATAGAGTTACCTATTTTTCCACCTTGAGCTTTGCTGAACGTATAAGTCATACCTCCGGTAAGAATCAGGTTATCTACTTTGGACAATAAATTTTCGATGATTTCGATTTTAGAAGATACTTTAGAACCTCCCATGATAGCAGTAAAAGGACGGGCAGTATTAGTCATCACTTTTTCTACGGCTGCTACTTCTTTATCCATCAGGAATCCGAACATTTTGCTTTTTTCATCGAAAAATTGTGCAATTACGGCAGTAGAAGCGTGTGCACGGTGCGCTGTTCCGAAAGCGTCGTTTACGTATACATCGGCATAAGAAGCGAGTTTTTTAGCCATTTCTTTTTGTCCGGCTTTTACTTCTTTTTTAGCGGCTGCTTTTTCGTCATCGCTGGCGTCTTCGGCCAAACCTCTCGGTTTACCTTCTTCTTCGGCATAAAAGCGTAAGTTTTCCAACAATAATACTTCACCCGGTTTTAATGCAGCAGCTTTTTTAGCAGCATCTTCGCTCAGGCAATTTTCTGCAAATTGCACTTCTTTACCTAATAATTCGGCAAGGTGAGGAAGGATATATTTCAAAGAATATTTAGAATCGGGATTTTTTTTCGGACGGCCCAAGTGAGACATAACGATAAGGCTACCACCATCTTTCAAAATTTTGTTCAAAGTAGGCAACGCCGCGCGCATACGAGTGTCGTCGGTTATTTTGAAATTTTCATCCAAGGGAACATTAAAGTCAACCCTTACAATTCCACTTTTACCGGCAAAGTTAAAGTCATTAATCTTTTGCATATCAATATATTATTTAAAATTTAAGAT
>JAVBUB010000231.1:0-8428 GCA_031555675.1 Paludibacteraceae bacterium
GGCACATTCTTCGTATTCTCAGATTACATGAAACCTGCTATCCGTATGTCGGCTTTAATGCAACTTCCTGTAAAATACGTATTCACTCATGATGCTTTCAGGGTGGGAGAGGATGGGCCTACTCACCAGCCTATCGAGCAAGAAGCTCAAATAAGACTATTGGAGCAAATTAAAAACCACTCCGGAATTAACAGTACATTGGTATTAAGACCTGCCGACGTAGATGAAGCTACAGTTGCCTGGAAGCTGGCGTATGAAAATACTCAAACACCAACCGTACTCATCTTTTCACGCCAGAATATAAAGTCACTCCCCTCTGAAAACAGATATAAAGACGCTTTACAAGCCGATAAAGGAGCTTATATCATCAAAAAGCCTGCAGAAGGAAAACCTGACGTTATATTGATAGCGAACGGATCAGAAGTTTCTACACTTAATGATACTTCGCAATTATTGGAAGATAAAAATATCAAAGTTCAGATTGTTTCTGCGCCATCAGAAGGATTATTTTTTGAACAACTCCAATCTTATCGTGAAGAAGTACTTCCAACCGGAATTCCGGTATTCGGATTAACAGCCGGAATACCTTCGGGCATGCAACGTTTAACCGGAGCTAATGGCAAAGTGTTCGGATTGGATCATTTCGGTTATTCGGCTCCATTCCCTGTATTGGACGAGAAATTCGGCTTTACTGCACAAAATATATTTGAACAAGTTTTGAGCTTTTTGAAAAAATAAAATGAGCGATTATTCTCATTATCAAAAATTAGTATTATAATTGCGAAATTATTAATAATAATAAATTTTAAACTTATGAAAAAAATTATCCTTATCAGCATGATATTTGTTGCTGCTAATGCATTCGGACAAACTATCCAAAATGTACCTTTAAATAAAGAACAAGAAAAAAAGGTAAAAACCATTCAGAAACAAGCTCAAAGCCAACTTGATGCTGTAGTATCCAATACACAAATGAAAGTGGAGGAGAAAAAGGCGAAAGTAAGAGCTATGAAAGGTGAAAGAGATGCTCAATTGAGTGATATTTTAACCACCGAGCAATATCAAACTGTTATGACAAAAGACCCTGTTAAATGGGAAGCTGCCGTGAAAAATATCGACAAAAACGAATCGAACAGATTAAAAACCGAGATGCAACAGCAATTGGACGATATCTCCTCTCAACAAAAAAAGCTGGATAGCCAGATGGATGATTTGAAAAAACAACAAAAATCATTGAAAGACAAAGAAAAAGCGGTTAAAAGCCAGTACAAATAAGAAATGAAACAATAGGTTTATCATAAAAATCCTGCATGTTAATAATACTTGCAGGATTTTTTTATAATTAATAAATAATACAAACAACGAATGAAACCCAATTTATACCTGATTTTTTTACTATATGATATGGTATGATTTGTAAAGACGTTGCGCGCAACGTCTTTACTACTTTATTAGGTTATTTGCTTCCAATTTTTAAAAATATCATTCTGGCATTTGATGTATCTAAATTCTGATTTGCACTAATGACATTGCTCATTAGAAGGTTAACTTTCCTTTTAAGAAAAACTTATCTTTACATACTTAAAATAATAATTGAAATTTGATGTTTTTAATGTATATTTGCACATAGGAAATAAACTAACCGGAGTTTATTCCTTGGAGAAAAATTAAAACAATATAACTAAAAACCAAATAAATACAATATGCATACATGGTTTGAATGTAAGGTTCGATACGAAAAATTAGATGAAAACGGATTACCCAAAAAAGTTACCGAACCTTACCTGGTAGATGCTCTCTCGTTTACAGAAGCGGAAACACGTATTTCCAAAGAAATGCAACCCTACATCAGTGGCGAATTTACCATTGCCACCATTAAAAAAGCAAATATTTCTGAACTTTTCGAAAACTCTGCCGGAGACCGTTGGTTTCGTTGTAAGGTTAACTTTGTTATTATAGATATGGAAAAAGGAACCGAGAAAAAAGTTCCATCCAATATGTATGTGCAGGCCAACGACATTAAAGATGCCTTGGAATTCCTTTTCAAAAGCCTGAAAGGTACCATGTCTGACTACAGTGTTACCAGTATCGTAGAAACCGCTATTTTGGATGTATATCCTTATGTGGCTCCCGATAAAGTTGTAACCAAAGAGCAACCCGATATGGTTTATTCCGTTCAGGCAACAGAAGAACCTGAAGAGGAAGAAGCAGAAGATATTCAAGAAGATACAGAAATCGTTGAAGAAGAGTAATGTCCATTATTACCAAAAACTTCAATAAAATAAAATCCCAGATACCTGATCATGTCCGGTTGGTTGCCGTATCCAAATTTCAGCCGGTTTCTTCCATCACGGAAATATACGATCTGGGCCATAGGATATTTGGAGAAAGCAAGGCACAAGAATTGGTGTCGAAATATGAAGTATTGCCCAAAGACATCGAATGGCATTTTATTGGCCATTTGCAAACCAATAAAGTTAAATATATTATTCCGTTTGTCTCTCTTATCCATGGAGTAGATAGTTTTAAGCTGTTGCAAGAAATAGATAAATGCGCCGTAAAAGTTGATAAAACAGTTTGCTGCTTGCTGCAAATCCACATAGCACAGGAAGAAACTAAATTCGGTTTTTCTTTTGACGAAATCAATGAAATGATTAGCTCCGTAGAATTTAAAGGCTTGAATAACATAAATATATGTGGTTTAATGGGCATGGCATCCAATACCGACGATATGAACCAAGTGAAAAAAGAATTCAAATCGCTGGCTCAATATTTCGATCAGGTAAAAAAAACATATTTTGCGCAAAACAATTTTTTCAAAGAAATATCCATGGGAATGTCCGGTGATTATAAAATAGCGATAGAAGAGGGTAGCACCCTTGTGCGAGTTGGAAGTTCCATATTCGGGGAAAGAAATTATTAATAAGAACAAACTGCTATGAAATCTGTTGCGAAGGTATCGTTATTTGCATTTGCACTATTGCTAACTGTAAATCTTCATGCTCAGGCATATTTGGATGAATATATCAATCTATATCCCGATTGTGTAGATGACGAGGCATCGGAAATTTATTCCATTAATGAACCCTTTCTCGAAGAGCCTGTTTTTCCGGGTGGAGGGCGCGTGCAAATGACCAGGTATGTACATGCCCATACAGAAATTCCTGATGTAAAAGATGGCGAAGGAAACCAGCTAAAAGGTAAAGTACTTATTAAAACAGTAATCAACCGCTGTGGCGTTGCAGAGCAAATAGAAGTAATAGAATCCCTGTCGGCCGAACATGACGCCGAAGCCGTTAGGGTTATAGAAGGTTTTCCTTTTTTCAAACCCGGATCATTAGACGGAGTCCGTGTAAAAGTAGCCATGATAGTGCCTGTATATTTTACCCGGACGTACGTGGCAAAGAAAAAACGGTTTTATTATGATGACGGTTCTTTTTATGAAGAAGGCGAAGATGACTATAATTACGAAGATTCGTATTAATTAGAGATATTAGGATATTAATTGATATTAAGATATTTATTGAAAATATCGTGAAACAAATATCTTATATCCCTGTTTATTAGATATGCCCATAAATATTGAAAATAAGAAAATACATCTTGTACTGGGAAGCGGTGGAGCCCGCGGTATAGCCCATATTGGTGTGATAAGGGAACTGGAAAGACTTGGCTGCGAAATTATCAGTGTTTCCGGTTGTTCTATGGGTGCTGTTGTAGGGGGAATTTATTGCACCGGCAAACTTTCTGTTTTCGAAGAATGGCTCAAAAGCATCAAGAAACGCGATGTATTTTCATTAATGGATTTTACTCTGTCTACTACCGGATTAATTAAAGGGAAAAAAATCCTGGGTGTTATCGAAGAGTTTATTGGGACATATAATATCGAAGAATTGAATATTCCTTTTATTGCCGTAGCTACAGACCTTTATAAACGAGAAGAGGTTCATTATACGGAAGGAAACTTATACAAAGCTATTCGTGCTTCGATAGGCATCCCATCACTATTTACGCCATTGGTAGAACATGATAAATTATTGATTGACGGCGGGATTCTGAATCCATTGCCATTATCAACGGTAAAAAAGAAAAGCAAAGATGAAATTGTAATTGCGGTTAACTTATGTGACAAGCGTGCCACAAGCCCTTTTCCGATGAAGAAAAATGAACCGTTGATCAACATAGATTATTTCGGAACCCATAAGAGTAAAATACAAAACTTGTTTTCGGATTGGCTCAAGAAAGAAGAATCCGAACCTGAATTGGAAGTACCGAATGTTATCAGTGTTTTAACGCAAACAATAGATTTGATGCAGGATCAGGTAACAGAACGCACCTTGAAACAACACAAACCGGATATTTTAATTAATATCAGAAGAGATTTTGCCAAAACAATGGATTTTCATATGGCAGAAGAATTAATTGCAGAAGGCATCAGGGCATTTAATGAATCGATAGAATAACAAACAAATAAATAACAAGTTATATTACATAATCTAAACTTTTAGTTTAATATTTTTATTTAAACATGAATACTATTTTTTACATTATTATTGCCATTTTGGTTGCCGATTTCTTATTCGAAAGAATATTAAGCTGGCTCAATATCAAGAATATTAGTTTTTTGCTTCCCGAGCCTTTGCGCGAAATATATGATGAAGAAAAATACGCGACACAACAGAAATACTTCCGTACCAATCAACGTTTCGGACTCATAACCAGTTCATTCAGTTTTATTGTTATACTTGTAATGCTGCTGGCGGGAGGTTTCGGTTGGGTAGATTCTTTGATACGTACTGTTACAGACAACCAGATCTTAGTGTCATTGCTTTTCTTTGGTGTTATTTTTATCGCCAATGATATTATATCTATTCCTTTCGAATGGTACGGTACTTTTGGTATAGAAGAACGTTTTGGATTTAATAAAATGACCAAAAAACTATTTTTTATCGACAAAATAAAAGGTTATTTACTGGCTATCGTTTTAGGAGGTAGTATACTGTGGCTAATCATGTATATTTTTCAGTTAAGCCCGCAATATTTCTGGCTGATGGCATGGGGTGTGATGGCTGTTATCAGCATATTTCTGAATATGTTTTACTCCAACCTGATCGTACCTTTGTTCAACAAGCAAACACCACTCGAAGAAGGTGAACTAAGAAGTGCAATCGAATCTTTTTGCCAAAAAGCCGGTTTCAACCTTACCAATGTATACGTAATAGACGGTTCTAAAAGAAGCACCAAAGCCAATGCTTATTTCAGTGGTTTGGGATCTAAAAAGAGGGTAGTGCTTTATGATACGCTTATACAAGATTTAAACAAAGAAGAAATTGTAGCGGTATTGGCCCACGAAATAGGGCATTATAAAAAGAAACACACGCTTATGATGCTGATCGCTTCTTTGATTAACACCGGAATCATGTTTTTTATCCTGTCTTTGTTTTTGAATAATTTCTCCTTGCAATTGGCTCAAGCCATGGGAAGTGATATACCTTCTTTCCATCTTAGCTTATTGGCTTTTGGTATTATTTACACACCTATTTCTCTGTTTTTAAGCATCGGTATCTACATTATGTCGCGTAAAAACGAATATCAGGCAGATGCTTTTGCCGCTCAATACGGTTTGTCGGAGGAATTGATCAATGCTTTGAAAAAACTATCGGTAAAATCATTATCAAACCTTCAGCCACATCCGGCATATGTTTTTGTACATTACTCTCATCCTACACTATTGCAAAGGATGAATGCATTAAGAAAAAAATAAATAATATAAAATTCAAAAAAAATAAATTATGGAAGAAGGAATAGGATATTGGATCGGATTTATCATTTTCGTTTTCATTATGCTGATGCTCGATTTGGGCGTCTTTCACAAGAAAAACAGCGCCATGCGCGTAAAAGAAGCTTTGGCCTGGAGTATTTTCTGGATTTCACTGGCGTTGGTATTCAATGTCGGCATTTACTTTTTTCTGGATAAAACAAAAGCTTTGGAATTTTTTACGGCATACGTGCTCGAAAAATCATTAAGCGTTGATAACCTTTTTGTGTTTATACTGATATTTACCTATTTCAATATAGCCCCCAAATATCAGCACAAAATATTATTCTGGGGTATTTTTGGAGCTTTGTTAATGCGCGCTATTTTTATTTTTGCCGGTGTAGCATTAATCAAGCATTTCAGTTGGATTATGTACATATTCGGCGCGTTCCTGATATACACCGGAATTAAAATGCTTTTCGAAAAAAATGAAGAGGAGAATTTTAATCCGAATCAAAACATCATTGTCCGCTTATTCCGTAAAATTATGCCTGTAACGGACGAAAACCCGGATGCTCATTTCTTTGTGCGTAAAAATGGCGTTTTATATGCCACTACATTTTTTATTGCATTATTATTTTTAGAGGCTTCCGATTTGATTTTTGCCGTCGATTCCATTCCTGCCGTATTGTCCGTTTCAAAAGATACATTTATTGTCTTCACATCTAATATCTTTGCCATTTTGGGATTACGTTCCCTTTATTTTGCATTGAACGGTATTATGAAATATTTCTATTATCTGAAATATGCGTTGGCAGGAATCCTTTCTTTTATTGGTATCAAAATGTGTGTCAACGAACTTTGCGCGGAGTTAGGTTATCATTTCCATATTTCTAACTTTGTTTCTTTGGGCGTTATCATTGGCTTACTTACCATTTCTATTGTTTTCTCTATCATTATGAGAAAGAAAAAAGAAGAAGCAGAGAAAGAAGAATTAAGTAATATTAAGTAATAATTAGCACACAGAAAACACGGAATAAACGGAAAATAATATTTACCAATCCGTGTTGTTCTGTTTAATCTGTGTTTTCCGTGTGCTATTGAAATATTTCGTTTTTCAATTGATTCTCACTCCCAACGAAAACTCCAGATATTCCGCCAAACTGAATTTATGCGCTTTAATGGCACATCCTAAATATGTATTACCCAGACGCGGAAAATAAATCCGGAACCCACCACGCTGATAAAACCGGCTGATATTTTCTTCTATACCCACTTCTTTATAAGCATAATAACCTAAAGCAATAAACAAAGCTAGGTTTTTATAATAAACCTCCTGGTTAATGGATACCCCAAGCGATAATGGATTGTAGGTAGTATTCCGCATATCCTTGTTATGTATAATCTCATCCCACTCACGTAATTTATTGGTATGCGGTGTATAAAACAGATCTACCCCAAGCCCTGTGCCATACCTGCGCGAAAAACGATACATAGCGTCTGCAGATAACGAGGCCTTTGGATATCGCTTGAAATCGGTTTTTTTCTGTGCAGGATCGGATTGATTGATATAATAAATATTCCATTCCTGGATAGAAGTCTGAAATCCGGCACCAACACCAACATGATAATAAAAATGTTTCTTAAACGGAACATAACCCATTTTAGGATAACTTTTGGGTAGATCCGAGAAATAGTATCGTGCGGAAAAATCGGCACCCAACATATTGATTCCTTTATTGGGCATTCCCATTTTTCCATTGGAATAATGCCGGGCACCAATACCCAAACCTAGTTCCAATTGCTTCAAAGGACGGTATTTTAAATCAAATCCGAATCCGATATAAAGCATAATTGGACAACTCACAAACTCATTATACGGATTGGTAACCGGATGACAAGGTTCCGGTGCAAAGGCAAGTCCGGCTTCAAAATTATAACTGAACTTAAAACGGTTTACTCTTATTAAAGTCCGGTCCATATAACCATACAAAGAATAAATATTGGCAATATATGAATTTTCAATCAATTTTACCTGTACAAAATCTGTTCCCGAAATGCCAATTCCAAAAACCGGATAATTATAATCCGAGGCAAAAGCAGAACTATCCGAGGGTAGGGTAACATAACTTAAACCAATGTTATAAATCCTTCCGGCACCTTCCTGCAAGATACATTTTACTTCTTTATCTACTTGCAAAATATTACCGGAAAATACACGAGCGTCTATCCCCAAATGTTTTTTATCCAACTGTTGAGCCATAAGTAACTGACTCAATAAGCAGCATAAAAATAGACAATACCCTCTCTTCATTTTTTCCAATTTTAAATATTTTATATTAATAATCTTACATTTACTATATGACAACCGGAGTTAAATACCCCATTATCCGAAATATTTTTATTGGAGGATTAAATATTTTTTCACTCAATGCATACTTATACTTATTTTTTGACTATTTTTGCAAATCATTTTTAGCAGACTCGAGCATTTCAATACATAAAGCGCATAAATCCAGATAATTAAATATAATTAATCAAAATAAAACAGCATGGAAAACAAATTTGCTCTAAATCCAAATCCACTTGTTAAGTTCTTGCAAAAAGAACCTAAAAATTTTGCTTGGCGATCACGAGGACGGTGACGGTTAGATTTTTGCCTTTTATTTG
>JAVBUB010000175.1:0-14698 GCA_031555675.1 Paludibacteraceae bacterium
CTGTAGATATTTCTGTTTTACCGCTTCCATCCAAATTTAGTTCTACATAAATATCGGTTTCTTTGGTTTGGCGTTGCACCACAGCGCGACGTTCTCCGGCAAAGAGAAATTCGGTTATCTTGTCCCAATCAGTAGTTACCAAAGCACAATATGACTCCAAGTTCTTTTCTTTCAATAGCATTTCCGCTTCCTGGACATCTTTAATAAAGATAGCTTTACATCCGAGATTCTTGGCTAACTCCACATCAGTAAGGCGATCACCAATCACAAAACAATGGGGCAAATCATATTCACCCGTCATATATTTACCCAGTAACCCGGTACGGGGCTTGCGGGTCGGCGCGTTATCTTCGGGAAAAGACGCATCAATGAGGATATCATCAAAAGTTATTCCTTCGTTTTTCAACGTTTGTAGCATCTTACCCTGTACCAAGTCAAAGTTTTCCTGCGGATTACATGGTGTTCCCAGTCCATCCTGATTGGTTACCATTACAAACTCAAAATCGAGCTTGGTGCGAATAAAATGTAAATTACGGATGACCTTGGGCAAAAATTCCATTTGCTCCAGGTTATCTACCTGAAAGGTAACGGGGGGCTCTATAATGAGCGTTCCGTCACGGTCTATGAAGAGGGCTTTTTTCATGTTGTTTCCTATATGCCTTACTTTGTCCTATATGACATATCAGTCCTATAGGTATTATAAAATGATGATTTACTTATTTCTTACCTTTCCTATGCTCTAGCCTCGCTTTTAACATCCTCTCCCTCATGCCACCATTCTCTACAAAGTCTTTCTCAAGACTTCGTATTTGTTGATTGAGCAAATAATTACACTGATGAATAAGGCAAATTACAATGTTAGCATAAATTTCGGCTGGTCTGGTGTTAAAGAAATCACGATAAGTTTCATAACTTTCTTTAGCCGAACGACCTAATTTTCTCACATAAAGAGCTTCTTTACTATCTTTTTCCCACAATATTTGATTATGAGTCCTTAAATAATCACGATAATCTTCTAATAATTCTTCCAAACTGGCACGGGCTACATTCATCAATTTTATTTCTGTTTCTTTTGATGTTGCAGATGCCATACAGCCTTCCACAATATTTTGTTTTCCAGAACGAGCAGCTTGAACCATTTGATCAATGGTTCTGTCAAACTTCGACAGGAAACGATTACAAAAGTTAACTGTGGCATCGTAAATTATCAATGACTTCTTATAAGAAAGAAGCTGTTGATAGTTGCCATGCGACGGAATAAAACCATTATTGTTCATAAATAATTAAAACGGCAAATCAAATGCTTCATTCTCTGCAGGAATATCCATTTCGCCGAATGGTGGTGGCGAAGGTGGCATATTTTGTTGAGCGGATGCGTTTGAGCCTGCTGTTTCCGCTTCTATTCTCCATGCACGAATATCATTATACCAACGTCCGTTAAATTCGCGGCAATCTATATCAAAATCTATTTTCAGCATTTGGCCTTCCTGTATCTGATATTGGTCTATTTTGTCGCCCCAAAGGTTAAACATCATTCTTTTGGGATATTGCGAATCAAGATTATATTCAAGTACATAATCTTGTTTTTTCCATTCACCGTTTTTACCCTGCCCTGTTTGCAAGGGAAGTACTACTACAATTTTTCCTTTTACTTCCATTTTATATTAATTTTTTCAATTCATTTATCAACGTATCGTTTTCTTTTTTAGTACCCACTGTAATACGCAAACAGCCTAAACATAAGGTAATCGTATTGCGGTTACGGACAATTATTCCTTTATCTACCATTTTATTATAAATGGCGTTGGCATCGGGTACTTTTACCAACACAAAGTTAGCATCCGACGGATATATTTTTTCTACAAATGGTAATTGCCCAAGTTCTTTTTCCAGATAAGAACGTTGTTCCAACAGCATGTTCACCCATTCGTTTTTGCGCTCTTCCATATCCAGTTGCTCGCTAACAAAGTTTTGAGTCAGGATATTGACATTATATGGGTATTTTACTTTGTTGAAATAGCTGATAATTTCTTCGGAAGCAAAAGCCATTCCACAACGCACGGAAGCCAATCCCCATGCTTTAGAAAACGTTTGCAATATAATAATATTCGGATAGTTGGACAACTCCTGCAACCATGATTTCTCCGACGAAAAGTCAATATAGGCTTCATCAATAATCACAATACCGTCAAAACCGGTTACAATTTTAAGCATTTCGTTGCGATTGAGCAAATTCCCACTGGGATTATTGGGCGAGCATAAGAATATCACTTTGGTATGTTCGTTCACTGCCTGCAATACACGGTCGGCATCAAGCGAAAAATCTTCGTTGAGTAATGCCCTGCGGTATTCTACGTTATTGATATCGGCACAAACTTTGTACATACCATAAGTGGGTTCAATAGCCACTATATTGTCTTGTTTGGGTTCACAAAAAATACGAACAATCAAGTCAATGGGTTCATCGCTGCCATTACCCAGCATGATTTGCTCCGGACGAACGTGTTTTATCCTGGCTATTTTATCTTTCAACTTCCATTGCATCGGATCCGGATAACGGTTATAAGGCTCGTTCATGGGATTTTCGTTGGCATCCAAGTAAACCGATGCTTCGCCTTTGAACTCATCTCTGGCGCAAGAATATGGTTTTAAAGCGAATATATTGGGGCGGATTAATTTTTGTAAGTTCATGAGATTTTATTTTTTTCTTTCTAATTGCTTTTGAGTTTGTTTTATATTTTCTAAAAAATCTTTTTCAACCTTTGATAATTCATCTATCATTTTCTTGCGATATTTTTCATATTCCTGTTCCGCTTTTTCTATTGCTATTTTATGACTAATGCTTCCACCATCTTGCAAAATTCCTTTTCCATACCGCTTGGCAAAATCATTGAGTTCCACAATCCAATCTTTCATATACATCGGGATATGCTGCATGGCGCGCAATTCTGCCAAATCAAAAAATGCAGAAACCATACGATTGAGTGTAGCCAACTCCGTTTCATTTAAGTAATTTTTAGCAATTCCGATTTCACTTTTCAACGGTTTTTCGCCCGAAAAAACAGTTAATCCCATAAATGGTAATTCTGCATTAGCTCGCTTGGCTATGATTTCAGCCGCCGTATGTCCATGAGCTGCAAAATGAATTTTGTTTTGCACAATTTTAAAAAAGCGTTGCGATTCGTCGGTGTGTGGGTCATAATCTACGCTGGTGGCATAAAGATCCAGGACTTGTCTGTAGAACACTTTCTCGCTACTGCGAATATCGCGTATGCGTTCCAGCAGTTCCCGCCAATAATTGCCTCCTCCTGCACGTTTCAGCAAATCATCGTTCATCGCAAAACCCTTGACAATATACTCTTTCAATACGGAGTTTGCCCAACGACGAAATTGTGTTCCTCGTAGTGACTTTACTCGATAACCAACAGAAATAATGACATCTAAGTTATAATATTCTATAAGTCGTTCAACTTTCCGACTACCTTCCATTTGAACTGTTGCAAAATTTGCAACAGTTGAATTTTTATCAAGCTCGCCTTCTTCAAACACATTTTTGATATGCCGGGATACTGTTGATTTATCCCGCTGAAAAAGTTCCGCCATTTTGTCGAGCGACAACCAAGCGGTTTCACTTTCCATTCGGACATCAATTTTAGTTTGGCCGTCTTCTGTTTGGTAGATAATTATTTCAGATTGAGAATCAAGCATCTTTAATGTTTTTAATAAATTATTTTTATTTCATTCTCAAACTTACTGCATTCTTATGCGCAAAAAGCTCTTCATTCTCGGCCATTATTTCAATAGCCTCGCCTATGTTTTGTAAACCTTCTTTGGTTAATTCCTGAAAAGTGATCTTTTTCATAAAACTATCCAGGTTTACACCGCTATAAGCTTTGGCATAACCATTGGTTGGCAAGGTATGGTTTGTTCCTGAAGCATAATCTCCGGCGCTTTCGGGTGTTAAATGGCCTAAGAAGATAGAACCTGCATTAGTAATTCTTTCAGCTACCTCTCTGTAGTTGGCCGTTGATATAATTAAGTGCTCCGGAGCATATTCGTTAGTCATTTCAATGGCTTCGGCCATATCTTTTACGATGATAATCTTACTATGATCCAATGATTTTTTGGCTAAATCGGCACGTGGCAATAGTTCTACCTGTTTATTTACTTCTTCGATAACCTTGTTGGCTAATGCTTCGCTTGTTGTGATTAAAATAGCCTGACTATCCACGCCATGTTCCGCTTGTGATAACATATCCGATGCTACAAAAACAGGATTGGCTATTTCGTCGGCCAGCACTTCTACTTCCGAAGGACCGGCAGGCATATCAATAGCCACCTCTTTGAGCGAAACGAGTTGTTTGGCACAGGTTACGTATTGGTTTCCGGGGCCAAATATCTTGTATACTTTCGGTACACTTTCAGTTCCGTATGCCATGGCGGCAATGGCTTGTATACCGCCTATTTTATATATCTTTGTAACCCCCGATATGTTGGCGGCAAATAATATAGCGGGATGTATTCGTCCTTCTTTATTTGGGGGAGAACATAGCACTATTTCTTTGCAACCTGCTATTTGTGCCGGAAGTGCGAGCATCAATACAGTAGAAAACAATGGTGCTGTTCCTCCGGGAATATACAAGCCTACTTTATCAATAGCTACAGCCTTTTGCCAACAGGTAACACCAGGCATGGTTTCTACCTTCGGTAAATCATGCTTTTGCGCAGTATGAAATGTTGAGATATTATTTTTGGCTAATAATATGGCTGATTTTAATGCTGGTGAAACTAGTTTTTCAGCTTCGACAATTTCATTATCACAGACTTGCAAGTCCGTCAATTGTACTTTATCAAATTTCAGTTCATATTCTTTTACGGCTTCGTCACCACGAGCACAAACATCATCCAACACAGTTTGCACTGTTTGGGTTAAGCGGCTGTTATCAAAAACCGGACGTGATAGTAGTGCTTTCCATTCGGACGGTTGAGGATATTTTATTATTTTCATATCATTTCTCTTTTTAATAAACTAATATATTCAAATCGGTATAACCGGAAACGAGCAACTCACCATCCCGCAAAATACCCTCGTGTTTGAATCCGAGTTTCTCAGCTACACGGTTGCTGGGTACATTGCCTGTTCCTATTCTTATTTGGAGACGATTTAAATTTAATTCTTCATAACCATATTGAAGCAAATACATGGAAGCTGATGTGGCAATGCCTTTATTTTGAAATTCGGGTGATATCCAATAACCAATTTCGCCAATGATGAAGCACCCATTCTTAAGTCCCCCACGGGGGATTTAGGGGGCTAGTCTTTATAAAATCATCTTCTCAATCGGCACCACTAAAATACCTTGCGCACCCAATGCTTTCAATTGACCTATAATATCCCAAAATCTTTTTTCGTCAATAACCGAATGTAGCGAGCTCCAGCCGGTATCCATCAACGGTGTTACGGTTGGCGACTTCATACCGGGAAGTAATTGGCGTACCGCATCTATTTTATCATTCGGTATATTCAGAATAATGTATTTTTTCCCTTCTGCATTTTTATACGAATCAAAACGGAACAACAATTCATCCAGAATCTCTTTTTTATCTGCCGAAAGTTCTTTGTTGGCAATCATTAATGCTTCCGATTGCATCACTACTTCCACTTCTTTCAAATTGTTGCTGATAAGCGTTCCGCCGGAACTTACAATATCAAAAATACAATCGGCCAATCCAATACCCGGGGCAATTTCTACCGAACCGGTAATCACATGTATATCGGAATTCACATTTTTTGATTTCAAAAACTTCTCCAAAATGCAAGGATACGAAGTGGCTATTTTCTTTCCTTCAAACCATTCTACTCCTTTGTAATCTACAGTTTTTGGAATAGCCAATGAAAGTCGGCACTTACTAAAACCAAGACGGCGTGTGATAACAGCATCTTCTGCTTTTTCTTCGTATTCATTTTCACCCACTACACCTACATCGGCAATACCACTGGCTACAGCTTGCGGAATATCATCATCGCGTAGAAAAAGAATTTCTACCGGGAAATTTTTAGCAGGAACTAACAAGGTTCTTTTTCCCGATTCTACTTTAATACTTGATTCCGAAAGCATGGTCATGGTTTCTTCAAACAATCGTCCTTTGGCTTGAACTGCAATTCTTAACATAAATAGTTGTTATTAATAGATTTTTATATTGACACTTAATAAATTAGTCTGCATGTATTGTTAAATTACAGCGACTATGTTTTGGTATGTAATGAAACTTCTCCATAGCAACTTCCTGCGAGTATGTATAATAACAAATTTGAGCTTGGGTGCAGAGTATTCCTTTTCCGTTTAAAATTTGCGCTTCCATGATGGCTATGTTTTTTTCCATTCTGACAAATTTTCCTCGAATTTGAATGATTCCGTCTGAAAATAATAATGGTTTCAGGTATTTTGTTTCCATTTTGGTTGTTACACCGCACGTATCCAATACATGGCTTACAGTCCAGCCGCCTACTTCGTCGAGCATAGTACATTGAATACCGCCATGTAATACATCTACCCAACTTTGAAAATTCGGTTGCGGTTCCCAAAAACAAACCAATTCTTCGCCATCCGCATAAAATTCCATATGCAGGCCAAAAGGGTTATGAGGTGCACAACCAAAGCAATTGTATCCCAAATGTTCTGTCCCTGCCCAAATACTAGGTATTTTTTCCATTATAAAATAACTAAATAAAACTACAAAAGGCTTACCATTTTTACGGTAAGCCTTTCATTATAAATATTTATGACAATACACTAACGGCCACCGATTATCGTTGGATAAAATGGATATGACCGTGATGTAATGTTGATTTCATTTTCAAAATTTTATGGAACAAAGTTACGACTTTTAGATATAACAGACAAACAAAATCGAAAAAATATGTTATCGCGTTGATATTCTTGTTATTTTTGTGCAAGTTTTATCTTCCACAAAAATACTAAGCATATATAATTAGTGATATTTGTGTATTAATGGAAAATGCTTTTCATATGAATCTTACTATCGATCAAGGAAATACATCTACAAAAATAGCTATTTTCGAACAAGATCATTGTTTGATTGAATTTTCCGTCTCCGATGAAGAATTAGAATATAAATTAATCGAATTATTATCTACCAACACTATCCAAAACAGCATTTTATCTTCTGTTATACATACCTCTTCATCCATCATTCAATTATTACAATCCAAATCGGAAAAGTTCATCGAATTAAACGACAAAACACTTTTACCTATTAAAAATTTATAAAAAACACCTTCAACACTAGGCAAAGACAGGATTGCTGTGGCTGTGGCCGCCAACTACCTGAAACCAAACACCAATTGTTTGATTATTGATGCCGGAACTTGTATAACATACGAATTTGTAAATGCAAACAGTGAGTATTTAGGAGGTAATATTTCGCCCGGAATTAATATGAGAATCAAAGCATTGTATACTTTTACCAAAAAATTACCATTAGTAGAACCGGTTGAAAAAGCAAATTTATTGGGAAATGACACCAAATCTGCCATATCATCGGGCGTAATCAACGGAATTACCTTTGAAATGGACGGTTATATCAATATATTAAAAGAGAAATATCCTGATCTTACAATTTTTTTGACAGGTGGAGATACTTTTTTCTTTGAATCTACGTTTAAAAATCGCACCTTTGCAGTCAAAAATTTATTATCAATAGGTTTAAACCGAATTCTCAATTATAATGCATAAAACAAAATATTTTGCTTTTATATTGATGTTGTTATCTTCAACAACTCTGTTACAAGCACAAAGCGGCACAAATTCGCCATATACAAGATATGGATATGGCGATATAAATACTACTTCATATTCCGCCGCCCGGGCCATGGGTGGAATTGGTATCGGATTTCGTGCCAAGGGTTCTATTAACCCTATTAACCCTGCTTCTTATTCAAATGTGGATACGCTGACTTTTATGTTTGACTTGGGGATTTCGGGTAATTATACCATGTATAAGACCAATAGCGAAGAAAACGGTAAATTTAATGGTAGTTTCGACTATATTTCACTATTGTTTCCTGTTACTAAATGGATGGGGATCAGTTTAGGCGTAAACCCGTATTCTATGGTGGGTTACAATTTTTCTGCAATAGATACACTCCAGGCCAACACACCTCAAAATGATTCTGACGAATCAGAATTAATGCAATATAGTTACAATGGGAATGGAGGTTTAAGCCAAATCTATTTGGGAGCATCCGCCAAATTTTTAAAACATATATCATTAGGAGTTAATGCTTATTATTTATTTGGAAACATTACTCATTATAAAGAAAGCCAGCAAATTTCCAATGATAATAATTATACAGCTTATCAACAAGATAATTTGTACATTAACGATTTCAGGTTCAGGTTTGGGGGACAATATTTTACAAATTTCAACAAAAAACATGATCTTACTGTTGGGTTGATTTATGAATTTAAATCGGGATTAAGCGGAGATTACGAATTTACAACAGCAACGAAAGGCATATCAAGTGAAACAGATGAGACCAGCGAAGGATTTGATTTTCCATCTCTATATGGTGCCGGATTTTATTATACTTACAATAAAAAATTCTCTATTGGAGCAGATTTTTCTTATCAGGATTGGAAAGACGCCCAATATTATGGAGTGACGGATACACTGGCCAGTGTAAGTAAAATAAATATTGGTGCTGAATATTTACATGATCCTTTTTCCAAAAAATTTCATAACAGAATTCGTTACCGTGCGGGAGCAACTCTATATAATTCTTATGTAAAAATGGATGACGGATTCAATAATTTTTCTGTTACATTAGGAGCCGGAATCCCTTTCAGAAGAAATGCATCTATGTTGAATATCGGACTTGAGTACGGAGAAATGGGTAACAAATCGAACATCAAAGAAAATTATTTCAAAATATCATTGAGCACTACATTTGTAGAAAGATGGTTCCTGAAAAATGTTATCAGGTAACGTCAGAAACAAAAATCTAAGCAAATTTTAACTTGATTGGAAAAAACATTTTCAAATAACAAAAAGCATAACATAACAACTGTTCTTATAGCAGTTGTTATGTTATTTTTATTTATATGCTGTTCCAAGAACAACAATAACACAGTTCCTGCTTTCTCAGACAGGGCTGATATTCCTATTTTAAAAACCACAGATGTGGTAACCATGATTTCCGACTCGGGTATTACCAGGTATCGTATCAGCGCTCCCGAATGGGCGATTTATGATCAAGCCCAGGAACCATATTGGAATTTTCCCAAAGGAATAAAATTTGAACGTTTCGATGGCGATTTTCAAACAGATGCGAACATAATTAGCGACCAAGCCATTTTTTTCGACAATAAAAAGCTTTGGGAATTAACAGGAAATGTAAAAGCAACCAATTTAAAGGGAGAGATTTTTGAAACACAAAAATTATTTTGGAATCAGAATGAAGAAAGAATTTATTCTCCCGAAGAAGTTACTATTACCCAAACAGATAAAAAGATTCACGGAACCGGTTTCGAATCAAATCAAACATTGAGAAAATATACCATATCAAATGTGAATGGAATATTTCCGATTAAAAATACAGAAGAATAAATTAGTATCTATATTTTCTATTGAATAAAGAATTTAATGGATGTTATTATTGCCATATTGATCAGCTTAGGATTTTCGGCTTTTTTTTCGGGAGCTGAAATCGCTTTTGTATCTTCAAACAAATTAAGGTTTGAATTGGAGAAAAAGCAAAAAAACCTGACAACTTCAATTCTTGGTATTTTCTATGACAATAGCGAACAATTTATTTCGACCATGCTGGTTGGCAATAATGTTGCATTGGTTATTTATGGTATAAAAATGGCGGCATTACTGCACCACCCTATCGCTGCCATTGTTTCCAACACTTTTCTTATTTCTATTATCCAAACGCTTATATCTACTATTATAATAATATTTACAGGCGAATTTTTACCCAAGGCCATATTTAGAATCAATCCTAATTTTGTCCTGAAAATATTTGCCATACCGTTGTTCTTTATTTATGTAATACTCTATCCCATTGCTATTTTTAGCACTAAAGTATCTGTAGGAATTTTAAAACTATTCGGCGTAAAATCGAATAATAGAAATAAAAACCGCCCTTTAGGTAAAATAGATTTAAGCTACCTGATACAGGAAAGCATAGAAAAAACACAGGATACCGAAAAAATAGACAATGAAGTCCTATTATTTCAGAATGCTCTCGATTTCTCCAATGTAAAACTTAAAGATTGTATTGTTCCCCGAACAGAAATAGTAGCAGTTACCTTAGAGGATTCGTTGGATGATTTAATTTCCAAATTTATTGAATCCGGAAATTCGAAAGTAATTGTTTATAAAGAAAATATTGACAATATTATAGGATATATCGACTCGGCAGAATTATTTAAGAGTGCTGAAAACTGGAAAGAACGGATAAAAAACATGCCTATCGTTCCGGAAACAATGGCGGCCAATAAACTTATGCACTTGTTTACACAACAGAAAAAAAACATGGCTGTTGTGGTTGACGAATTCGGCGGTACAGCCGGAATTGTTACATTAGAAGATATAATGGAAGAAATTTTCGGTGAGATAGAAGATGAACATGATACCAAAGAATATGTATCAAAAATGATTTGCGAAAATCAGTATATTTTATCGGGCAGGCTCGAAATAGACACCGTAAATGAGCAATTCGGGTTAAATCTCCCCGAATCTGATGATTATGTTACTATTGCCGGACTTATATTATATCATTCGGAGAAATTACCTAAACCAAATGAAATTATTAATATCAGCAATTTTTCATTCAGGATAATTAAGGTTTCGAAAAATAAAATTGATTTGGTAAAACTTATCATTGTAAAAGAATAATCAATTTTGGATTTTAAGACAAGAATGCTATTTCATAAATTTTAGCTTTAAATTCTTTTCATTATTCAATTTTTTCGTATCTTCGTGCCGCAAATTTTAAATAAAAAAACTATAAAAATATTATAAATGGCAACTTTAGAAAAAATAAGAAGTAAGGGTACTTTATTGTTAATTGTCGTTGGACTGGCTTTGTTTGCATTCATTATCGGGGATTTTCTTAACTCCGGTTCCACCTATTTCGGGCAATCAAAGCAGAATGTTATAACAGTAGGAGATGAAGTCGTAAAAATAGGCGAATACCAGAGTAAAATCGACGAATTAACTATGATTTATAATCCTTCAAAATCTTCAGATGAATATATGACGGAACAAATTCGTCAATATGCATTTGACAATATGGTACAGGAAAAACTTATTAAAGATGCTACTCTTAAAGTAGGAATTGCTGTTTCTCCCAAAGAACTTGGGGATTTGATTTTAGGAGAAAATCCAAGCCCTTTTATGAGATCTTTCCCTTTATTTGTAGATCAACAAACCGGTGCTTTTAACAGAGACTTATTCCTTTCTTTTTATAACTATTCTCAAAAAACTCCGGAATCAGCAGAAGAAGCTCAACAAATAGCACAATATCAAAAAATTGAAAATTATATCGAAAACTCTGTACAAAACAATAAATTACAGGATAAATATACTACACTACTTGTTCAGGCTTTAAATACCAACTCTTTAGATGCTAAATTTACTTTTGAAAACAAGCTAACTACAGTTGATGCTCTTTATGTTTTAAAACCTTACAGCGCAATAGCCGATTCTACTATCACTGTTTCCGATAAGGACATAGAAAAAGAATATGCTATCAAAAAAGAGCAGTTTAAACAAGAAGCAAGCCGCAACATTGATTATGTAACTTTCGCCATTAAACCATCTACAGAAGATTATGAAAAAATAGCAGACTGGATTAATCGTTTGAAAGAAGAATTCAGAACATCTGATGATGTAATGGATTTGGTAAACTCGAGCTCTGATGTAGCTTATCCAGCATTCAGCTCTTCTGAAAAAGATATGGATCCAGACTTCAAAACTTTTGCTTTCAGTGGCAAAAAAGATTCTATTGATGGTCCTATTTTATCGAACGATGTTTATAAAATGGCCAAAATTATAGAATCATCAGTTGCTCCGGATTCTGCAAATATTCGTCATATTCTTCTCTTTGAGAAAGATGACACCACAACCCAAACATTAGCCGATAGCATTGTAAATGCCTTAAAAGGAGGCGCAGATTTTGCTACTTTGGTAACAAAATATTCTAAAAATCCTGGTACCGCACAAAACGGTGGAGAAGTTGGCTGGGTAAAAGAAGCTAATGTCGAAAAAGAAATGGTTAAACCCATTTTTTATGAATCGGGTAATATCTTTGCTGTAAAAACAAATAATGGAACACACGTTGTAGAAGTTACTTCAAGAACTGCTAAAGTAAATAAAGTAAAACTGGCTATTCTTTCAAGAGGAGTGAATGCAAGTCCAAGCACCTATAGCAAAATTTATAACGAAGCTAAAGATTTCGTTGCTAAAAACAATACTGTAGAGTTATTTGAAGCTGGAGCCAAAGAAAGCGGATTTGTTTTGCATCCTGCACAAAATGTAGGTCAAAATGCAACCAGGTTAAATAACATTACCGATTCGAGAAAAATTGTACGCTGGGCATTTGAATCAGATAGCAAAGTCGTTTCTGATGTATTTGAGTGTGGTGATGATTTTATTGTTGCTGCTGTAACAACCATCAACAAAGAAGGTTATAAACCTGTAACTGAAGTAACTGAACAATTGAAAGCTGTTGTTATTCTTGACAAAAAAGCAGAAATAATAATGAAACAATTTGACACAGAATTGAAGCAAAATAATACCATCGAAAAATTAGCAAGTGCCAATTCACTAGAAGTAGATACATTAAAAGGAATTAACTTCTCTATGAGCAGAACTGCTATTGGTTTTGAACCTGCTATTGTTGCTATAGCTCCTTATATGAAAGAAAACGCATTGTCTGCTCCTATAAAAGGTAAAAACGGTGTATATGTTATCAATCCTTACAGCGTTGCTGTTAGTGAAAATAGTTTCGACGAAGCTCAGGAAAAGAATCAACAAAGTGCTATGTACAGATACATGATACCTCAAAGTATGATGAATGTATTGAGAGAAAAAGGAAATGTTGTTGATAAACGTTATAATTTTTATTAATCGAAAATTAATTTGAAACTTTATATAAAAAGAGATTAGCTATTGCTAGTCTCTTTTTATTTGATTTAATCACTCTATTTTTGTAATATTGCATTCTTTAAAGAAAAAAGAATCATGATTGGGACATTAGTCAATACCGGCGCAGTGATTGTTGGAAGCGTCATTGGAATTATTTTCAAAAAAGCACTCCCTGAAAAATATCAAACTATTTATTTTCAAGCTGTTGGGCTGTTTACTTTGCTATTGGGAATCAAGATGTCATTGGAAATATCGGCTCCTTTATTAGTTGTTTTAAGCTTAGTATTGGGTGGACTCATCGGTGAATCAATAAGGCTTGACGTGAGAATAGAAAAACTTGGAGATTGGATTAAATCTAAAACAAACTCTAAAAATGACCGCTTTACCGAAGGTTTAACAACTGCATTTCTTTTATACTGCATGGGTTCCATGACCATTGTCGGCGCTATACAAGAGGGATTTGGGCAGACTTCAGATTTATTATTGACTAAGTCTATTATGGATTTCTTTTCGTCTATCATGCTGGCTTCGGCACTTGGCATTGGCGTTCTCTTTTCGGCTATTCCTTTGCTTTTATTCCAAGGTGGTATAACATTACTGGTTTCACTAATAGGCAAAGACATTCCTCAGGAAATTATTGCTGAAATAACCGTAGTAGCAGGAATTATTTTAATTGGGCTCGGAATTAATTTATTAGAAATTAAAAAACTAAGAATTATCAATCTTTTACCCGCATTGGTATTAATATGCATATTCATCTGGATTAAAATCAATTACTTTAATTAACATCTATAAACATGAAAATAGCCATTATGAGTGCGATGCATGAAGAACTGAATCGCATTATCAAAAATATAAATGTAAAAAATAAAATACGTATTGGAAATCGTACTTTCTATGAAGGTAAATTGAATGGATACGATGTGGTAGCTGTTTTTTCACACTGGGGCAAAGTAGCTTCGGCCATGACCACAACTATTTTACTTACTACATTCAATGTAGACAAAGTTATTTTTACAGGAGTGGCCGGTGGCATTTTACCCGATCTGAATATTGGAGATATTGTTATTAGTAAAAACTTATTCCAGCACGATATGGATTCTTCGCCTATTATTCCAAGATATGAAATTCCATTATTAAAAGAAAAAGAAATAAGAACTCCTGAAAGCGAAATAAAACGTGCTTTTGATGCTGCCAATAAAATGATTAATGATGACTTTATGAATCATTTATCAGCGCTTGAATTACAAAAGTTCAACATCAAACAACCCAAAGTTGTTATCGGAGATATTGCCAGCGGAGACGAATTTGTATCTGAAGAATCTACTAGAAGCAGAATAATAAATGACCTTCCTTCTGTTGTTTGTGTAGAAATGGAAGGAGCCGCAGTTGCACAAGTTTGTAATGATTTTGCTGTTCCTTTTGTTATCATACGCACTATTTCAGACAGCGCTAATGATAATTCCCATATAGACTTTCCCCTATTTATTGAAAACATTGCTAGCTTATATTCAGAAAA
>JAVBUB010000236.1:0-14603 GCA_031555675.1 Paludibacteraceae bacterium
ATTCCGGTGACTTGGGTATAAGAGATAAAGATGGTAATTACCGCATTACCGGACGTATTAAAGATATGATTATTCGTGGAGGGGAAAATGTTTATCCCCGCGAAATCGAGGAATTTTTGTATCATCTCGAAGGAGTGCAGGATGTACAGGTTGCTGCTATTCCATCCAAGAAATACGGCGAAGAAGTTGGAGCGTTTATCATTCTGAAAGAAGGAGCCAAATTACTGCCCGAAGATGTACGCGATTTCTGCAAAGGAAAGATTTCGCGCCACAAAATACCGAAGTATGTTCTTTTTATAGATGCTTTTCCGATGACAGGAAGCGGAAAAATTCAGAAATTCAAATTAAAGGATGTTGGGTTACAAATGCTGGCCCAACAAGGAATTGAAGTTATTTAAGTTTTTTCATAAAATAGGTGGTGGAAAGCCTCTCAACTGATTAAAAAAGTTGGGAGGTTTTTTTTAGTTTTTATAGGAGGTTTTTTGTTATTTTGTATATTTGTATGATAAAACCGTGAAAGCAAGGTCGCTGTTATAATCATATGTAATAGAAAACATTGGTAATAAACACATGAAACGAGCATTTACATTAATGCAAGCCATAGCTAATGAAAATGCGAGTTTACTCATTAGTAGTATAAATAATTATATTAAAGTATTCGTGATCCCTTCGGAATTCATACGACCTTAATGTGAAAAAATGAAATATTTACGTATGAAAAAATATATCTTTTTCCTCTTTTTATTTTTCCAGGGCATGCTGCATGCAGCTACCTATACGGTAGATAATATTCCTAATCCTCATGCTTCCGATATAACAAATTTTGTGAGTAATCCCGATGGTATACTCAGTTCGCAAACAGTTTCCCGGATAAATCAGGTGCTACAATCTTTAGAAGCGGACACCAAAGCCGAAGTAGCTGTAGTTGCTGTGAATTCTATTGGCACAGAAGATATAGGATATTTTGGCGTTGAACTATTTAAGAAATGGGGTATTGGCAAAAAAGAATCGGACTACGGTTTATTGATCTTATTTGTGTTGGATCAGCGCAATATAAGGTTTGAAACCGGATACGGACTGGAAGGCGTATTGCCCGATGCCATTTGTAAACGAATACAAACGCAGGCTATGTTGCCAGAATTCAGAAAGGGTAATTATAACGCGGGAATGCTGGCGGGTGTGGAACAGGTAGCTTCGGTTATCCGCAAAGAACCTATTCCCGAAAAAGAAATAACACCTATTGCCTGGAATGAAATAATACCAATAGCATTGGCTGCTTATTCAGTATTAGCCTTATTAGCTTGTTATTGGGTAAACCGTTCTGCCGTAAAAGTAAAGAAAGAGTCACATTTCAAAACAAATATAGATCGGTACACGGCCTTAAAAAGGAAAACTTATAATTTAATCGCTTTTCTTTTTTTAATTATTGCATTTTTGATCCTTTTCTTATTTTTCTTTTTTGAACCTGTTTACTGGCTATTATTGTTACCTGTTCCGGTAGCTTTTGCTCCGGCCTTTGTTTATTTAAGAATAGTGATGTGGAAAGCAAGGAGAAAACCTATTCCATGCGATGTTTGCGGCCATATGATGCATATGCTGTCTGAAAGGAAAGAAGATAAATACCTGGCGATGTCCCAGCAATTTGAAGAAAAACTGGGTTCAGTAGATTATGATGTGTTTTTATGCGATCAATGTCAGAATGAAACCATATTTACGCTTGACGAACCTAGTTTTTATACTAAATGCCCCCGCTGCAAAACAAAAGCTTTTGGAGTAGAGAAAACAAGAACAATGGTGGCACCCACTTTTATGAATGCCGGAATTTCGAGAACAACTTACAAATGTAAATTTTGTGGCTATGAAGAAAACAAAAATACTACTTTACCACGTTTAAGAAATACGGCAGGGCCTATTATTGCAGGAGGAGTGGCCGGCAGAAGTTTCTCTAGCGGACAAGGCGGATTCGGAGGTGGCAGTTTTGGTGGCGGACGCTCCGGAGGTGGTGGCGCAACCAGTGGGTGGTAAATAAAATTCAAGATTCAAAATTTAATATTCAAGATTATTGGAAAAATTACTGATACGAAATCTTAAATTATAGAAATATTATTTATAAATCAAAAAATATGAAACGAGCATTTACATTAATGTAAACAATAGATAATGAAAATGTGAGTTCCATATGACCTTAATGTAAAAAATAAAATATTTACGTATGAAAAAACAGACCATTTTTATTTTAGTTGCCGTATTGGCGGTTATTGTATTGTGGGGAGTGAGTGCCTACAACGGAGTAATTACCAAAGAAGAAAATGTAGCCAAGCAATGGGCCAATGTAGAAAGCCAGTATCAACGCCGTTCCGATTTGATTCCCAATTTGGTAGCAACGGTAAAAGGTTATGCCACACACGAAAGCCAAACATTGGAAGATGTAGTAGCGGCCCGTGCCCATGCCACGCAGGTTACTGTTGACGCAGAATCCCTTACTCCCGAAAAGTTACAGGAATATCAGGCTGCTCAGGGCGAATTAAGCTCTGCATTGGGGCGTTTGCTAATGATTACCGAAAATTATCCGGATTTAAAGGCCAATCAGAACTTTTTGGAACTACAGGCACAATTGGAAGGAACCGAAAACCGCATTCAAGTGGAGCGTAGCCGTTATAACGAAGTGGCACAGGCTTATAATATGGCTATTCGTCGTTTCCCAACCAATTTACTGGCTTCTATGTTTGATTTTGAGAAAAAACCGTATTTCGAAGCCGAAGCAGGTGTAGAAAAAGCACCCAAGGTTGAGTTCTAATGGTTGATTTTCAAAAAATAAATTTCACAAAAGATTGGTAACATATAAAAAAGCAACTTAACGAAGTTAAAGAGAACATGAGCTCTACTGAAGTAAAACTTAATTAGCAATAAACTTCAAAATAGACTTGAATGGGAGAAGACTATTATGTTTTCTCCTTTTTTATTTACGTATCTTAGCTATCTAAAAAAAGGGTCAAGTGGAATTTCCGGTTGACCCCATAAAACAGGATCAATATAAAAACGGATCAATGTATCATAAAAGTCTGTATGACTTTCCTGGTTAATAACCCCCGGATTTATCTGGGGTAAATAAGCCGAAGTGACATTTCTAACTCCGGAGGAGTTGCCTGTTTCATCGATGAAAAATCGTTTAATAATGTAATTCAAAAGCTGAATTTTGCTTCAGATCTACAATTACAACTCCATTTTGTTCCAAAAAATCAATTTTATTTTCTTTGAAAAGCCAACCTAATGAGAAGTTTATGAGTGATTCCTGAAGACTGGTCATTTCTATGATTTCTTTGATTTTTAATGGCCCTTTTTGCAACAACAAGTGCCAAATGGTATTGATGTTTTTTGTTAAATCGAATTGATACATAATAAATTTATTATATTTACAACTCAGGTACCATAACTACAAAGTACCTGAGTTGGTTACATTATAATTCTAAAACAACTTTTGCTTCTTGATTGTTCTTCAAAGCTTTTCTCTTTTTAACACGTTCTGATATTCTATCGAAAATATAATATACCACAGGCACTACCACCAGGGTTAATATCATAGAACTGGCTAAACCGCCTATAATTACCCAAGCCATGCCATTTTTCATTTCAGCGCCGTCGCCGGCAGCCAAAGCGATAGGCAACATTCCGAATATCATCGCGAAGGTAGTCATTAAAATAGGACGCAAACGTTCTTTTCCGGCTTCTATCAGCGCATCAAAAGTGCTCATATGTTGTTCGCGGCGCATGTGGTTGGTAAAGTCTACCAACATGATGGCATTTTTAGCTACCAGACCGATCAATACAATGAGACCAATGATACTGAATATATTCAGGTCGTTCATGGTAAGCGCCAAGGCTAAGAAAGCTCCGATCATCGACAAGGGTATGGAAAATAGCACTACTATCGGGTCAACCAACGAGTCATACAATACCACCATGATGAGATAAATCAATATAATGGCCATGATAAAAGCAAATCCGAGGCTTCCAAAAGCGTTGGCTTGCTGCTCCATCATACCACCTACTTTGATGGATATTCCTTCTGGTACTTTATCCTGAATGGCTTCGGAAATTTCGGCGCCTACCGTTCCAGAAGGGCGCCCTACTACATTCGATTTTACGGTAATGGAAGAGATACGATCCGTACGCTCCAACGTAGATGGACCTAAGCCGTAAGCTATATCGGCAATCTGATTCAATTCTATTATCTCTCCTTTTTTGTTCATAAAGGTAAGTCGAGACACATCTTCGGGCTGTGTACGGTCAAAATTATCTACTCCGATGCGGATATCGTACTCATAGCTTCCTTCACGGTATTTGGAATCATCGTTTCCATTGAGCGCCACACGAAGCGTAGAACCAACATCGCTTACCGAAAGGCCTAATTCGGCCATTTTTTCGCGGTTTAGCTTCACTTGTACTTCCTGCCGCGGGTCGTCCGTAGAGTATTTAGCATCGGCTGTACCGGGAGTTTTACGGACGGTTTCGAGTATCATAGCCGCGGTTTGTTGCACCTGTTCAAAATCCGTTCCCTGCACAATGTATTGAATAGGTTCGGTAGAGCCTCCACTAAGTGACGTAACACTTGCTCGAACCCTGACACCGGGTATCTGCATCACTTCTTCTTTTATCTGTTGGGCAAAATCTTCTACACTAATATCGCGTTTTTCCTTGTCCACCATTTTTACCGAAATAGTAGTCACATTATTTTTAGATGTATTACCAATCATATTTCCGCTGGAACCTATATTGGTATAGATACGGCTCACTTCGGGATGAGCACTGATTATTTTCTCGGCCAGCATGGTGGTTTGGTTGTTTTGGTAAACGGTTACCTGCGGATTCATATCCAATGTTACCACAAACTCACCTTGGTCGGTATTCGGCATAAAGGCAAAACCGATCAGTCCGGCAGGAAACAGCATAAAGGAACCTATCAACAAGACAAGAGTCGATACCAAAATGGTTATTTTATGACGCAATCCGAAAGCCAATGCTCTACCATACCAATTTTTCAACGAGTCAAAAGTATGTTCGATAAAGCGAGAAAAACGCCCGGAGAAACTATCTTGCATATTGTTTGACAATTTACCGAAACGCGACATCATTAAAGGCGTTACAGTAAACGACACGAGCAAACTGCAAAGGGTAGCCACGATAATCGGAATAGCAAATTCTTTCAGGATGTTTCCGATCAATCCTCCGGTAATAGCCAACGGCAAGAAAACCACCACAATCACAAGCGTAATAGACATACAGGTAAACATAATCTGTTTACATCCGTCGATAGCTGCCTGAAGTCGGGGCTTACCCTCTTCCATATGCCGGAACATGTTTTCGATTACCACAATGGAATCGTCTACCAAAATACCGACCACCAGCGACAGGGCCATCAACGACATCATATTAAGAGAATAACCCATAATGTACATCACAATGAAAGCCGGGATAATAGATAAAGGAACGGCAATCATTACAATAAGGGCGCTTCGCAGGTTATGCAGGAACACAAAGCATACAATGGCAACAATAATAATAGCCAGTACAAGGTCGACCACCACAGCATTGGCAGAGGCTCTGGTATATATGGATGAGTCGGTTGCAATTTCAAACTTAACGTTGCTGCCCGCGTATTCTTTCTCAATAGCGGTAAGCTCTGCTTTGGCCAAATCGGCCACATTCACGGCATTGGCATCCGATTGTTTTACAACGGAAATACCAATGGCATCACGACCGTCAATGCGGTTGATCAGTTTTTGCTCGGCAATACCATCTTCTACCTCAGCCACATCCATTACTTTTATTTTTCCGCCTTGCGGTGAAATGCTGATAACGGTATTGCGAAGTTCATCCAGACTGGAATATTTAGCAGACAAACGAACGGAATAAACCGCGTCGGTGTTTTCTACATTTCCGGCCGGTATTTCCATATTGGAAGTTTGAACAGCCTGCAATACTTGTAAAATAGAGAGGTTATAGACTTTCAGTTTTTCGGCATCAATATTTACTTTTATTTCGCGCTCGTTACCCCCGATTATGTTTACGGAACCTACACCTGGAAGTTTAGCCAAACGGGGTTGTACACGTTCTTCTATCAGTTTGTAAAACTCTGTTGAAGGTAGTGACGAGGAAGCGGCCACATTCAGAATCGGCATTTCGTCGATCGAAATTTTATCGATAGAAGGGTCGAGTATTTCCGACGGCAAGGTGGACTTAATAGCGTTTATTTTCCGCTGTGCATCCTGAACGGCCTGATTGGCGTTGGCACCTTCGTTTAATTCAACTACTACGATAGATACACCTTCTTGCGAAGTAGAACTGATTTTTTTCAGATTTTCCACCGTTGAAAGGGCATCTTCCATTTTTTTTGTCACGGAAGTTTCTACTTCCGAAGCGCCTGCTCCCGGATATACGGTAGCAACGGTAATCATGGGTAATTCGAACTTGGGTAGCAGGTTCAAACTAAGCATGCTGTATGTGATAACTCCACCCAATGTTAATATGGTAAATATTACCACAATGAGTAAGGGTTTTTTAATGGATGTTTCTACTATTGAGGACATAATTAATTGACAATTGATAATTGATAATTGACAGTGATAAGATGTTGCTAATTATCAATTTTGTTTAACTTTGTTTTATTTAAAATTTTTTATGGACAATATTTTACTTCCTAAATCTTATCAGTTTGCTCTTAGAATTATTAAATTATATAGATTCTTATCGGAGCAAAAGAAAGAATTTGTATTATCCAAACAATTATTACGCAGTGGCACTGCTATTGGTGCTCTTATAAAAGAGGGAGAGCATGCTCAATCCAGGGCCGACTTTCTTAATAAACTAAATGTTGCTCTAAAAGAAGCCAATGAAACAGAATATTGGCTATGCCTTTTAAAAGACAGTGATTTGTTATCTGAAAAAGAATTTGATTCCATACATACTGATTGTAGTGAATTAATTCGGCTGCTGATTAGCATTGTCAAAACTCTCAAGTCTAAAAAATTGACAATTGACAATTGACAACGAAATGATATTATATATAATAATTGTCAATTATCAATGGTCCATTTTCAATTATTAACTACCTGAACTTTTGCGCCGTCCATCAGGTTGATCTGCCCGTTGGTTACTACCATGTCGCCTTCGCTGATGCCCGATAGTACTTCGAGGTCTGATTTATAATCGCGTCCTTTGCTGATTTTAACCAATTGAGCGGTTTCGCCTTTCACTACATATACCGAAGGATCTTTTACACTACTCACAATGGCATCACGCGGTATCATCAAAGCGGGTTTGGCCTTCCCCATGTCTACATGAACATTTACATAAGTTCCGGCTTTCAATGGATTTTTAGAGTTATTGGCTATCATTACTTCAACAGGATAGGTATGAGCGCTGTTTCCTTTGGGGCTGATGTTTGAAATCACTCCTTTATAGCATATATCAGGATAAATACTGGTACATACCACAACTTCTTGTCCTTTTTTCATTTCGTATACATTGCTTTCGGAAACGTTGAGCGACACTTTGAGTTGCTCGATATCTACTACTCCGGCAATAGATGTTCCTGCATTTACATAGGTACCCAATTCTACATTCTTAGAGGTAATATATCCGCTGAAAGGTGCAATGATATGAGTATCATCCAATTGTTTTTTGGCATTCTGCAATTGAATATCGGCGTTTTCATATGCCAGTTTCATATCACGCAATTGCGTTTCGGAAATAGCATCGCCTTTTCTCAATACCAGATAGCGTTCGTAGTCATCTTTATATTTGTTATAACTCAACAATGCATTTTCGTATGCCAAACGCTTGTAGGTATTATCTACACTGGCTAATATGGCGCCTTTGCTCACGTGATCTCCCAATTTGAAATTGATTTGGGTAATTTTTCCCGACGATTCGGAAGCAATCATCACTTCCCTATTGGCCTCGGCAGTTCCTACCAGCTGCAATTCACCTGCTGTTTCTTTCATTTCCGCTTTGGCTATTGTTACGGTAATATCCTGACTGGTGGTTTTAACTTCCTTACGACTTTCGATTTCATTCTTATTGCTGGCCAATGTCCATCCCATGGCTCCAATGGCAACTACTATAGTTGCTACAATAATTATTGTCTTTTTCATCTTTTTAAGTTTTGGCCTCTTTCCCTGCCTTCTTTTCAAAAGAAATTATTTTTTTCCTGGAAAAGAAGGCGGGTAGAGATGTTTTGTTTTTTATTTATTTTATTAATTGTTTTATTCCTCCATTCAACGACATGATGTTGAGTTCGGCTTCCTTGAAGTTATAAAGGGCATTGAGGTAACTTGCCTGCGCATTGCTAAGACCCATTTCATCTTGCAGCAAATCGCTCATGGTAGCTAAACCTTCTCGGTAACGCAACGCCGTTTCGTTGTATACCTTCTCGGCCAAATCAATGTTCTTTCCTTGTCGTTGCACATTATTTTTGTTGTTGTAATAGTTATTCAAAGCGTTTTTAAAGTTTACGCTAAACTTTTCTTTTGTGTTATCCAATGTTAGGTTGGTCTTTCTATAGTCCAGTTTCGCTTGTTGCGATTTGGAACGTTTTTGTAAGCCGTCGAAAACCGGTACCGAAAGATTTAATCCGATGTATGATGAACTATACCATTTATTTTCAACACTTTTATTAAAGTAATTTTCAAATTCTTTTCTCAGGCCTTGATAAGCGTATTGACCTGTGAATGAAAGCGTAGGCACATAACCTACATTTACCAATTTTGTATTCAAACGATTGAGTTCCTTTTGAGATTCGAGCATTTGGATGTCGATATGATCTGAGAAGTCGGAAATCAACTGAGGTTCTTCTGTCAATAAAGGCATATCTGCTTCGCCTGTCAATTCTATATGTTGCTCAATCGGCATTTCCAACATATATTTGAGCATATTAAGCTGCTGTTCATACAGCGCTTCGGTATTGCTCAATTGTGTTCTCAGGTTTTCAACCGTAACGCTAATACGATCATAATCAACCGATTTAGCAATACCATTGTCTGATAATAATTTGGTAATATCTGCCATTTGCTGAGTACGAGCCAGGTTTTCTTTTACCAATACTTTTTGTTGATCGGTAGTTAGGGCGAGAAAATATAGCTTCGATACTTCTTTGGCAATTTCTTCGCTGGCTTTTTCAATGCCGAGGCGATTTAAGTTGTCTGCTGTTTTTGATAATTTCAATCCGGTTAACGCGGTTTGGTTGTACAAAACCTGATTAACGGTAATAGCTGCGTTTGTGCTGTATTGAGAACCCATTTTGGCTGCAATAGTTGTTCCGGGTGCACCTACTATTTCGCCGGGAAGAACAGTAGTAGGCAATTCGAGGTTATCCTGAAAGCTACCGCCGATGTTTATTTGCGGTAACAGGGAAGAACGTGTTTCGGATATTTTATAGGCGCTTTTTTCTTTGTCAATACGGGTGGTTACCACATTGATATTTCTCTCTACAGCCATTTGTACGCACTCTTGAAGTGACAGCTGTGCTGTATTATTGTTTTGCGAAAAAAGCAAAGAAGTGGATAGCAACATAAATGCTGCTGATATAATGGATGTTCTCATGATGATAATTAAGTTATGAATTTAGAATTAAGAATTTAGAATTATTATAGCCTTGTTATCTTTTCATTTGCTATTTATTTTCATTCTAAATTCTTAATTCATAATTGTCAATTAAAATTTATATCCAACGCCCAGGCTAATGGTTTGAGGAAGCATGGTAGCGTCATCTTTACCGGCATCAAGGTGATTGATAAATCCGATCTGAGAGCCGGCGTTAATCATAATACCATTATTGAACTCGTAACCCAGGATAGCTCCCGCGCCAAAGTCCCACCGATTTCTGTATGCCTCGTCTGTAATATCATTTTTTTCATATAAGTCAGTATCCGCGTCTTTCATTTTGGCGCTGAATCCGAAACCAACATAAGGACCAACTCCAATAAAACCTTTTCCTTTACCGAGGTTCATCTGTGCAACAGCATATACCGGAATTTCTGCTCCAAAATATTGATAATCGTCGGTTTTAGAACCAGTAGTCGATTTTACTTCAGATGATTTAAAGTGAAACATCAATTCGGGCTGAATGGCAAAATGTTCTCCAAACTCCACCTTCATAAAACCACCTAAAGATGCTCCAACTCCTAAATTACTTTCAAGATTATCCAAATCAGATAATATAAAATTCGACATATTGGCATTGGCTTTGATACCGCCAGAAACTTCTTGTGCACTCATTGTGGTTAAACCTAATGTTAAGAATGCTGCTACTGCTAAAAATACTTTTTTCATGGTTTTCTAATTTTTAAATTTAATTTTTGTTTTCTTTGAACAATCGTTCATCTTTTGGCCAAAAAAGATTGATGCTAATATCTGGTTTTACTTATTTGTGAACGGTCATTCACATTAATGGTAAAAAAATATTCTTTTTCTAAATAACTATTATATGTGTATTTTATTGTTTTCATAGTATTATTTTCGTGAACAATTGTTCAACTTTTTGATAAAAAAAATTATGCTTTAATCAGGGTATAAATGTATTCCATCATTTTTCTTGTACTATCAACTGTCTGGGAAAATTTAAAACATCTTTTATCTCCTTCCATATTTTCAGATCCGTCTACAGCTTTAATATAAATAAGTGCTATGAGTTTGACATTAACATCTTTACGGACTTCACCTTTTTCAATACTATTTTCAATAGACTTTATCCATCTTTTATATTCATTTTCATTACGCTTTTTCATGCGATCTATAAAACCGGGATAATGTTTAGCGGCTTGAATAATCAGTGCGGTATAATTCAAAAAAACACCTTCAATACCACTAATTTGATCTATATATTGAGCTATTTGCTTCATACTTTTATTGCTTTGCTCAATTCTTTCGAGCAATGTCATATCATCACTAAAATAAGGGCTGATAAAATCAATCATTCCCCAAAAATATTTATCGACAACAGCCCTAAACAAAGCGTCTTTGCTTTCGAAATAGCGATACATGCCGCCGCGCGCTATTTTCAGTTCTTTTTGCAAGACAGTCATTGAGCAACTATCATAACCTTTGGCCATGAAAGTTTCGAATGATTTTTGTAATATGTATTCTCTTTTGTCTTGCATTGTTTTTTACTTAGTCGTGAACAATTGTTCACAGTGCAAATATAAAACAGTTTTTGAAGATACAACAAATTATTATTGTTAAAAAATGTAAAATCAATTAATCAAGATCGAATATTATTAAAAATCAACTAATTACAAAGAATGATTGTTCATAATTATCTAATTTTAAAAAGGAAGAGAAAATTTCACTGTACGCAGTTACTAAAATACGACGATTGAATATTTGTATAAAGATTCTATAGATTTTGCTTTTTTTGTCATACATTTAAGAAAAAACTTTTACATTTGCAATAATTCCAATCGTTCAAAGTGTTGAACATGGGAGTACATTTAATTTGTGAAAGCGTTTTTGTTATTACTTTGAATTAGAAAATCGCCAATTTTCAAAACGAAACAAAAGGATAACAGCAGAGCGTTCACGTTGTTGGTATATGTCTATGCGTTATAGTTTATATATCAGTTGAGCGTGGGATACTGTTGTTCTATTTTGTTTCGTGGGTGTTTGGCGATACCTCTAATTCAAATAAGGCATAAAACAGTTCCTACGCTTTCTTTTTTATACAAAAAATAACCGCCAAGACGGGAACTGGCAGGCAACAAAAACATTTTAATTATGAAAACAAAAATTTTAGCTGTAATGATTGCTTTAAGTATGGTTACAGGTTTGTTTGCACAAACTAAAAACATTGTAGTAACATTAGGCAACAATTCTACCGCCTATGACGATTTAAATGAAGCTATTAAGGCCGCCCCAAACGGAGCGACAATTTATGTGCCCGGAGGTACACATAGCGTTTCTGATTATGACAACGATTCAAAAAAAGTAATCGATTTGACTATTAGCAAACAGCTTCATTTTAGAGGTAATGGAATTTTCCCTAACAGCCTTGCTAACGGAAAAATATCTGTTATTACCGGAAAAAGCATCTACCTCCAACGGGCATCTAATGGTTCTACCTTTGAAGGCATTGAATTCCAAAACTATATTCATTTAGACCATAAAGCAATCGACACCTCAGGATCATTTGTTTTGACATTTAATAGATGCTATATCTATAACAGTATTGACTCCAATGTTAATGGTATTTCTAATTTAATTAAAAATATTACGATGAATTTCAATGAATGTGTTTTAGCAGATATATGGGGGACGTCCAGTGTGGAAACAGTTAATATAAATAATTCTATATTAGATGGGAGATCGACCATTAGGCAAATAAAGGATATAGATCAAGTAACTATTACAAATTGTATCATTCTGACCTCATTAGCAGGAAGTATGAGCAATATATCTATTAATAATAGCATTATTACTGGTTATATCAATACCGATATGACAAGCTGTTCTTTGAAAAATTGTTTACTTCCTGCCGATAAAACAATACCTGCCAACTATCCGGCACAAAATATTATTTACCAAAATCCTATAAATTATTTTGTAAATGTAATACTTACAAATGGCATCTATTGCCCTTATGCGAAAGGCTATGACTATCACCTTAAAGCCGGATGTTTAGGTATTGGTGCTGGTACAGATGGCAAAGATTTAGGTATTTACGGTGGTAATAGTCCATGGAAAGAACAAGGAATACCTGCTGCTCCCAATGTGTATCAATCAAATGTAGATACACATAATGATGCCACTGGTAAAATAAATGCTTCGTACAAGGTAAAAGCGCAAAATTATTAAGTAAAAACTATTGTAATGAGAAAGTTTATATTGATAATGGGTTTGCTTATCCCCATGGCGATAGCAGCCCAGCAAATAAACCAATATGAATATTGGATAGATAGCGATTACAGCACTTGCACAACAATAAATATTGTCCCTGTGACAGATGCCACTGTGTCGTTTCAGTACAATGCTGCAAGTTTAAACAATGGCATTCATACATTGAACATACGTTTCAAAGATTCTAACAATAAATGGAGTACTGCACAAACCGATTATTTCTACAAAACAACGACAACAGGTGGAACCAATAATATTACAAGTTATGAATATTGGTTTGACAATATGTTTGATACCCGTACAACCGAAAATGCAAGCAGCCCAAGCGCAGATGTAAATATTACCAAAAAACTTGATGTTTCAACTTTGAGTAATGGTGTTCATACACTCAATATACGGATAAAAGATGCCACCGGACAATGGAGTACAGTACAAACCGATTATTTTTACAAAACAACAAGTGTAGCCGGAGCAAATAATATTGTAAGTTATGAATATTGGTTTGACGATATGTTTGATACTCGTGCGATTGAAAGTATTAGTACTCCGAACATCGATATATCATTATTAAAAAATATAGATATATCAGCTCTTGCGGCAAATACATTCCATACGATTAATATTCGTTTCCAAGATGGAACCGGACAATGGAGTGCCGTACAAACCGATAAGTTTAAATATTGTACGGAACAATATGAAGCACCTGTAATTTCGGGAAATACAGTAGTTAGTAGTGGACAGAAACTTCAACTTTCCGCTTTAAGTAGCGATATAGAAACAACGATCTATAAATGGAGTGGCCCAAACAATTTTGCTTATACCGGAGCAGACATAAGCGTGAGTTCTATGGATGTAAACAAAACAGGTACTTACACATGTGTTGCCATTAAAGGGACTTCGGTTTGTGATACTAGTCTCATAGCCAGTGTAAACGTTAGCATTGCTGTGTTGCCAAGTGCTGCGGGCAACATTAGCGGAACAACTCCTGTATGTCAAGGACAAACAAGTGTTACTTATACCGTACCAGCTATCAGTAACGCCACATCATATGCATGGACTCTTCCTGTAGGAGCATCGGGAACAAGCACAACCAATAGTATAACTGTCGATTTTGGAATAGCTGCCAAGAATGGAAACATTACCGTAAAAGGAGTTAATGAAAATGGTTCCGGAACAGCTTCGAATAAATCAATTGTAGTGAACGCAAAACCTACGGCTCCGGTTATTGTGCAAAATGGTTCGTTATTGCTTTCTGATATACAAACAGGCAATCAATGGTATGACCAGAGCGGAATAATAACCAATCAAACAAATCAGTTTTATGCTGTTACCAATGATGGCAATTATTATGCTAAAGTTATTGTTTCCGGTTGCACTTCTGATGCTTCGAATATTATTACTATTGGCACTATTACCGGATTAAATGATTTAAATCCCATGGATGATTTTTCTTCTGTTACTGCATATCCAAATCCGGCGACTTCAATGCTGGCAGTAGATAATATGGATAAAAATGTAATGAAGAAAATAACCATATCCTCTCTACAGGGTGTCGTGCTTTATCAAACACAAACATTAGAAACGACATGCTCCATTCCGACCGAAAAATATATTGCAGGTGTGTATATACTACACATCGTTTCGGAGAATAAAACAATTGTAACACGATTTGTGAAAAAATAAATCAAAGTGAACGAAAGTTCCAAGCAATGACA
>JAVBUB010000157.1:0-12968 GCA_031555675.1 Paludibacteraceae bacterium
CCATGCTAAAAGGTTTTGTAATATAGTCATCCGCGCCGATTTTAAATCCTTCCAAAAGATCTTCTTTCAATGATTTTGCAGTCAAAAAAATGATGGGCACATCAGTACTTAACATTCTAATATCTTGTGCCAATGATATTCCATCTTTTTTAGGCATCATCACGTCAAGAACACATAAATCATACTTATTTTTCATGAAAGCTTTATATCCTGCTTCGCCATCAGGCATAAGATCTGCCTGTAAGCCTTTTGCCTGAAGATATTCTCTTAGTAACATACCAAGATTTTCATCATCTTCACATAGTAAAATTTTCACTTTTTCTTCCATCAATCAATTTTTTTTAAAGTTTGTATTTTTATAATAAATTTAGTCCCATGGTTTATTTCGCTTTCTGCCCGGATAAATCCTTTATGACTGTCAATAATTTTCTTCACATAAGCCAATCCTAAACCGAATCCTTTTACATTATGCACATTTCCGGTTGGTACCCTGTAGAATTTTTCGAATATTTTATTCAAGCTTTCTTTCTTTATTCCAATACCATTATCTTCAATAGAAATATACAAGAATCCTTTATTATCGTTCCAAGTCTTTACTATCAATATCAGAGGTTCATCTTCGCGGCTATATTTCACTGCATTATCCATCAAGTTAAAAACTACATTCGTAAAATGTGTTTCATCTACTTTTGCCCAGGAATCTTCTGCATTTAGTTCCGATATAATTTTTCCTCCTTTACTTTCTACTTTTAATGAGAAGCTGGCAACACTATTGGCAATCATATCATTTATATTGGCATCTGTCAGCTTCAAAGAGGAACCTTCGTGCTCAATAGACATCAATAATATTTTTTCAACCAAAAAACTAAGCCTACCCGTTTCGCTCTTAATAATATTTGAAATGGACTTGACGGATTCGGGCGTTTTGGTCATGCCCGTATCCTGAAGCATTTGCGAAGCTAATGAAATAGTGGAAATAGGTGTTTTAAACTCATGCGTCATATTGCTAACAAAGTCATTTTTAATATCATCCAGTTTTTTCTGCTGAAATATAATAAGCAATGTGATTGTAAAGGTAATAAGCAGCAATGTGGTAAGGGTAACAGAAGGCAACACCAATGTCATGGTACTTAGAATATAATCTTCTTTGGTAGGGAAATACAACCTCAAATAATTTGGTCTTTCTGTATGCTCATTAGGAAACAGCTTCTGATCAAATATGGTTTGCCCTTTTGTTTCGCGAAAATCCGAACATCTGTATAGCTCAACCCAGTTTCCTCTACTATTAACTGCAATTGTAAAATGATATGGAATGTTTATTCCATTATTTTCCAAAGCATTTTTAATAAAGATATCAAGCTCATTATAGTCCATACGCTCCTGAATAGGTAATTCGGATGTTTCTTTCATCCATCGCATAGCGATATTTTCCAAATGTTCTTTCTGACGGAAAAATTGTCCTCCAATTCGTTTTTGTACTACATTTGTAGATGAGATATCGCTTCCATCATAATTCTCGGAAAAGACATGGGGATTGAAATCATCGGAATTAATAGATATTTTCTTTTCGAAAATACCGGTAGAAATCGAATCTGAACTTGACTGATTGCTATGGGGAGTGGTACCAATATTTGAGTTTTCTTGTTTTCTCTTTCTATTTTCTTCTTCCAGGAATGTATTCAAATATTTATCTGCTTCGGCACTTTCTATAGCAGCCATAATGTCCGTGAGACTTCTTTTCACTGACTCATTAAATTGGTTATTTCTTAGCCTCGCAGTATCATTAATATACCTGATTTGTACAATCAACAAACCAGCAAATATCAAAGCCATCGCTATCGACAGCAAGAGTATTGATCGTTTTTGCTTTTTCATATAAATTAATTGTACACAAATCTACAAAATTAACATTTCAATTTAGTAGATTTTAATAAAATTTAACAAATAAGGTTATTTATGTTTGTTATTTGAAATTTAGAAACTGTTTCCGATGGTTTTTTAAGAAAAAATTTCTCAAACCGCTTTTTTCATTTTATCTTCGCAAGGACTTTTTTTATTCATTACTTGTCATATAAATTCAACATGAATTACCCTAAAAAATTTACCCGGGATGCCGAAAAAATATCTTTCGACAGAAAACATAGGCAAACTATCAAATTTAATATTTCGCGTTATGAAGCTGCAGTAGGTAGAGGGCGAGACAGATATGCAAACTTGCAACTGGCTCGTTCGCGTGGGGCTTATATCAAACGGAAAATGCTGAATAACTGGGATCATTATTTATGCTTGTTTGAAGAAAACGCGATTAAAAACGGAATCACGGTTTTATGGGCCAAAGATAATTTAGAAGCCATCGGATATCTTCAGGATATTTTAAAAGAAAACGAAGCCAGATTATTGGTAAAAAGTAAGTCGATGACTACCGAAGAAATAGAGATGAACCACGCAGCAGAAGCTGTTGGCTGTGAGTCGGTAGAAACAGATTTAGGCGAATTTATTGTTCAGGTGGCAGGAGAAAGGCCATACCATATTGTAACTCCGGCCATGCACAAATCTAAAGAAGATATCGCCAAATTATTCAATGAAAAATTCAATACGCCTATTGATAGTACTCCGGAACAAATGACAGAATACGTACGTCAGGTATTACGAAAAAAGTATACCACTGCCGACATTGGAGTTACCGGAGCCAATTTTATTGTTGCTGATATAGGTGGTGTTGCTGTTACCGAAAATGAAGGGAACGGTGTTATGTCTACATCTTTTCCTAAAGTTCATGTGGTTTTTGCAGGAATGGAAAAAATTGTTCCTTCGATGACCGATCTGGGTTTATTCTGGCCATTACTGGCATGCATGGGAACCGGACAGCAGATTACCGCTTACAACACAATTTTTACAGGTGGTAGAAAAAACAACGAAGTTGACGGACCTGAAAAAATGTATGTGATTTTACTGGATAACGGCAGAAGCAATTTATATGCCGACAACGAAAGTTTTGAAGCCCTTGCGTGCATCCGTTGTGGTGCCTGCCTTAATGCCTGCCCCGTTTATAAAACCATTGGTGGTTATACCTACGAAGCCACTTACAGCGGACCTATCGGTTCTGTTATTACTCCTTTTTATAAAGGTTTTAAAGATTTCGGACATTTAAGCTCGGCTTCTTCTCTTTGTGGAGCTTGTGCCGAAGTATGCCCGGAAAAGATTCCCCTACCCGATTTATTGTTGATAAACCGCAGAAAATCTGTAGAGAAGAATTTACGTCCTGCTGTCGAAAAAGTAGCCATGAAAGGGTTTACTTATATCAGCGAATCGCGTTTCTTTTTTAATTTCCCCGGAGAAATTAAGAATATCGGTTTATATCCTCTGAATTTTACTTTGTGGGGACCTTACAGAAAAATGCCTGCATTTGCTTCCAAGTCTTTTTCTCAACAATGGAAAAAAAACAATAAATAAAAGATTTATTTATAAACTCTATGTTCCTCTGTGTAATAAGTTCGTTACACAGAGAACCACTGAGTAGACATAGAGAGTTATTGAACTATATGCAAATTTTTAAATCAATTCAATTAACAAATATTTGTTGTTTCACATGAAAGATTATTTTTACTTCTCGAAAGGACAAAAGATCGGAATTATGGTATTACTTTCGATGATTGTTATTGTTATTATAATTACCGAATCATTACCTTATTTTATCAAAGATGAGCCTAAAGATCATCAACAGTTTAGGACTGAAGTTGAGTTATTCAGGGCTTCGCTACAAGATATTCCCGCTAAAACATATGATACGGAAAAGAAACCGGATTTCAATAAGAAAAAATTAATTGCTTTCAATCCCAATACCATAGATTCTGCTGGTTTTGTATCATTAGGTATCAAACCAAAAACGGCTCATTCCATTTTGAAATACAGATCGAAAGGAGGTAAATTTAAAACTGCCACTGATTTTTCAAAGATATATGGTATTTCGGAACAGCAATTCCATGAGTTGCTGCCTTACATTACCATTCCTGAAATGGAAATTGTTGTTATTAATTCTGACAAGAAAAAGGATTTTGAGAAAAAAGAAGTAAAACAATGGGTTATTGAATTAAATTCGTGTGACACTACAGAGCTTCAACGATTAAAAGGAATCGGATCTGGATTTGCCCGGAGAATTATTAAATACCGGGATATATTGGGTGGATATCACAACAAGGAACAATTAAAAGAAGTTTTTGGATTTACACCGGAAAAATTTGAGGGAATCAGCAGTTTCATAATTGTTGATACAACATACATTAAGCAGATTCGGATTAACAAAGCTAGTTTGGAAAAATTAAAATCACATCCGTATCTGAATTTTTATTCTTCGAAAGCGATTTGCGAACAACGAAAAAAATTAGGAAATTTGAAGTCCGAAAATGACTTGAAAAATTTACAGGATTTACCTGCCGAAACATTAGAAAAGGTATTGCCATATTTAAGTTTTGAATAATGAATATTGATGAATTAAAAGTATTGGCTCAAAAAGCGGAACTTTCTTCAAAAACTTTTTTAAAGAAAAATATTAAAAAGTTGGAGAAAATGGATCACATTGTACTGGACTTGCATTATAAGGCAATGAATAAAACGGACTGTCTGCAATGTGCTAATTGCTGCCGTGCCTTGGGACCGCTTATTACCAACAAAGATATAGACCAAATGGCAAAGGCACTTCGGATAAAACCGGCCGATGTTATCGACAGGTATTTGAAAATTGACGAAGATCATGATTTCGTTTTTAAAACAATGCCTTGTCCTTTTTTAATGGACGATAATTATTGTTCCATTTATGAAAACCGTCCCAAAGCTTGCCGGGAATATCCGCATACCGACAGGAGTAAGTTTTATCAGATATTTAATCTTACGATCAAAAACACCTACACATGCCCGGTGGCTTATGAGGTTATTGAAGAGTTAAAAGAGACTTTATAAAATAATCTACAAATTAAAACAGTTCTAAAAAGTGTTTTTGATTTGTCAATATATTTATCGTAATTTGCAAGCTTATTATTTTACAAAAGACATTTAAAAATGAAAATAGTCATTAACCCTGAATTTTCGGCATTGAAAGATTTTGTTTATCAGCTGCCTTGTTTGTTCGAAAAAAAAGGAAAATCAATATACAAAGCCCGCAATGAAATAAAGGTATTTAATGTAAACGGCATTGATATTAATGTAAAAAAATATCGTGTTCCTATTTTCATTAACAAAATTGCTTATACTTTCTTTAGAAAACCAAAAGCGACAAGGGCTTACCAAAATGCGCTGAAAGTGATAGAAAAAGGATTGGATACTCCTGCTCCTATCGGTTATATTATTGTTAAGAAATGCGGACTGATCAGCGAGTCGTATTTTATTTCAATACAATGCCCATATGAACGCAGGTTTACAGAATTTCGCGAGAATTTAGACATTACAGGCAAAGAGCGTATATTGGATGCTACTGGCAAATATATTGCTAAAATGCACGAAAATAATATATTGCATTTAGATCTTTCTATTGGAAATATTTTATTCGAAGATCGTGATGGAAAAGTTTCGTTTTCATTGGTAGATCTGAACAGGATGAAATTCTGCAACATAGATATGGAATTGGGATGTAAGAATTTTCAACGGCTAAGAGGTTCTGATGAATTTTTTACTTTGTTGGGAAAATCTTATGCTCAGGCCAGAGGATTTGATGAAGAAAAGTGCATTAAATTAATCTTAAAATATAATGCCGAACATATTCATGATTTTGAAAGACATAAAAAAATGAAGAAGAAAATAAAAAGAAAATAACAATTAGTGTGATATTCTAACTCTTTAATTTCAATTTGTTATTTTTAAAGGTAATAATATTTCAATTTGAAAATTGAGGCGTATTTTTTTATTTTTCCATTTGAAACCAGACTCTTTTTCTTAAAAAAGTCCGAATTTTGTACTCAACAAGATGACTTGGTTAAAAAATCATTTTTAATTACTCTTCCGTAATAAAAGATTTATTCAGTTTCTTTCCTTAAGTTACAATAAAGAAAAAGATTTTATCAGGTTAATCTTGATGATTTTCATTCAGAAAAGAATCAAATTATTAACATAAAAACTACTCATTACAGCTATGGAAGCAAAAGTAGAAGAATTTATGGCCAAGGTTGTGGCTAAAAATCCAGGTGAAAAAGAATTTCACCAAGCAGTGCAAGAAGTTGCAGAGTCTTTAATCCCTTTTATCGAAGCAAATCCTAAGTATAAAGCTGCTAAGATTTTAGAAAGGATGACAGAACCTGAAAGAATTATTATCTTTCGTATACCTTGGGTTGATGATAAAGGAGAATTCCAAATCAACCGCGGATTCCGTATTCAAATGAACAGCGCTATCGGTCCATATAAAGGAGGAATTCGTTTCCACCCATCTGTAAACTTGGGTATCCTTAAATTTCTGGCATTCGAACAAACATTAAAAAACAGCTTAACTACGCTACCTATGGGTGGTGGTAAAGGCGGATCTGATTTTGATCCTAAAGGAAAATCTGATAATGAAATTATGCGTTTTTGCCAAAGTTTCATGACTGAACTTTCCCGCCATATTGGTGCTGATACCGACGTTCCTGCCGGAGATATAGGTGTTGGTGGACGTGAAGTTGGTTACATGTTCGGTCAATATAAAAGGTTACGTAACGAATTTACAGGTGTTCTTACCGGCAAAGGACTTGAGTTTGGTGGTTCTTTAATCCGCCCAGAAGCCACCGGCTACGGAGCAACCTATTTTGCAGAATATATGCTTAATACCAAAGGTAACAGCCTGAAAGGAAAAACAGTTGCTATCTCAGGATCCGGAAATGTAGCTCAATATGCAGTTGAGAAATGTATCCAAATGGGTGCCAAAGTTGTTTCGGTATCGGATTCTAATGGTTGCATCTACGACGAAAGCGGTATTACCGAAGAAAAATTGGCTTTCATCATGGAGTTGAAAAACGTAAAACGCGGCCGTATTAAAGAATATGCTGATAAATATGGTGCAAAATATTTTGAAGGCGAACGTCCTTGGAAACATGTAAAATGCGATGTTGCCATGCCTAACGCTACTCAAAACGAGCTGGACGAAAGCGATGCTAAAGCTTTGCTGGCAAACGGGTGTATCTGTGTATCGGAAGGTGCTAACATGCCTTCTACTATTGATGCTGTTAATGCATTTATTGCCGCTAAAATTCTTTATGCTCCCGGTAAAGCTTCTAATGCTGGCGGTGTTGCCACTTCCGGTTTGGAAATGTGCCAAAACTCAGGACGTATTTCCTGGAGTGCAGAAGAAGTTGATGCTAAACTAAAAGGCATCATGAAAAATATACATGACAATTGCGTAAAATACGGAAAAGAATCCGACGGAACTGTTAACTACGTAAAAGGTGCCAATATTGCCGGATTCATCAAAGTTGCTAACGCTATGTTAGCTCAAGGACTAGTATAAAAACCTTATAAATATCGAAAGATATTTTAAATAAGGATCTATCCTTGAAATAATCATACTTATTTTTTAATGCTTTCTAAGTCTCTCAATGAGGGATTTAGAGAGCTTATTATAAGAACTATGGAAAAAATAAAAGTCGCCATTGTTGGCTATGGTAATATCGGTCGTTTTGCTGTAGAAGCAGTTAATGAGGCCTGTGATATGGAACTTGTGGGAGTGGTGCGTCGTTCTTCTTCATTGGGAGAAGTACCTGCTGAACTCTCAAATACAAAAATTGTATCGAATATTGATGACTTGGAAAAAATAGATGTTGCTATCTTGTGTGGTCCTACCAGAAGTATTCCGGAAACGGCATTAAGCATTATTAAAAAAGGAATTTGCACGGTAGATAGTTTCGATATTCACGGTCAGGATTTGTGGAATTTACGCCAATCGTTGGATAAAGCAGGTAAAGAAAACAAGACTGCATCAATTATTTCTGCGGGCTGGGATCCGGGAAGTGATTCGGTTATCCGAACTTTAATGTTGGCCATGGCTCCTAAAGGACTTAGCTACACTAATTTCGGCCCGGGTATGAGCATGGGACATTCGGTAGTAGCGCGTTCCAAAGATGGGGTTAAAAACGCTTTATCTATGACTATTCCGCTTGGCACAGGAGTGCACCGCAGAATGGTGTATGTTGAACTGGAAAAAGATGCTACACTAGAATGTGTAACCCAATTGATCAAAGAGGATTCTTATTTCAGCAAAGACGAAACTCATGTTATTGAGGTAACCAGTGTAGATAATTTACAAGACATGGGGCACGGGGTTGTCATCGAAAGAAAGGGTGTATCCGGAAAAACTCAGAATCAGTTATTTGAATTTCATATGAAAATAAATAATCCGGCACTTACTGCCCAGATTTTATGCTCGTGTGCTCGTGCCGCATTAAGACAGGATCCGGGAGCCTATACCATGCCAGAGATTGCTCCTATAGATTATCTTGCGGGAGAAAAAGAAGAATTGGTAAAATTATTAGTATAAAAAATATTGATGTGGATAATAATATGCAACATTATCCGTTAATACATTAGCTTCTTGTGGTTAGCATAGAGATTACTTCGGGGGATTTCTTCTTTTTTTCTACACAATTATGTATAAACACAACCTTTTAAGCGTAAAAGGATGAAAGATAGAGTCAGTTATATAAGTGTCTATTTTATAGAAAACCCCATACCTCATCCTTTTGCTACCATAAGAGGCTTTTTTACAAAAGCCAATATAGTATTTGCGAAAATCGCAACAACAATAAATATTTTTTACAAAAAGAGATGTCGCTTTATTCTAAAACGGCATCTCTTTGCTTTTATTGTATGTATTGTAAAAAGAATTACCAAAAATTATTTTTTGGTAATTCTTGATTTTTCATTTTTTCTTTCCATAAAATTTCCTGAAAGATTTGTTCGAATCCTTCATCTGGTGTTGGAGCAGGAAATAAAAGAAATTCTCCGGTTCTATTGATAAGAAAATAGGTTGGGATTTTTAATATCTGATATTTTTGAAATAATTCGCGATCGTTTTCACCAAACAGGTTTATCATTTGTTTATTCTTCAATTTGGCAACAAAAGAGTTCATGCTTTCTTTCTCTTCGTCCATAAACACATTTATTATACAAAGGTCTTTTTTATAGGTATCGGCATAGCGACTGAGGATGCCAAAATCTTTTTTAGAAAGGGGGATGTTTGTGCTACAAAAATTCAGATATATGTATTTGTCTTTGTAATCGGTCAATTGATGAGGTTTAGCTTTTTCGTCGGAAAGGGTAAAATTAAATGGTTTACCTAGTTCGGCTATTTTAGTAAGATCATCAATTATTTTTTCGCATATAGTTATATTTTGAGGAAAGGTTATGTATTCTTTCCAGCTTTTTACAAGGGAAAGGATGTGAGCCGGATTTCGTTTTGAAGAAAAATAGGCATCGTATAATCCTTTTATAATAACAAGTTCCTGGAGTTTTTTATCGGTAATCTTATAGGTAAATTCCAGCATATTGCATAAAGCCATGAAATCGGCATTTGTTAAAGCATTGTCCAGTGTTTTTTGTTCGGCACTGACATCAATAGCCTGGAAAAAATTATCAAAAATAAAATTAAAGGCTTCCCAAAAAGAGATGTTTTCGTATGATGCGGGAAGTTTCGAGAAATAGGAACTAATGGCTAATTTGGGCGAGTATTTTTCATTCAGATTGAGTAATTGGACGTATTTATAATCTTTATAATTTTCGAAAAAAAAATTATCTGTTTGTGGAAATGATATTTTCAATGTTTTTATGGTTGCTTTTATAGAATCGAAATTTGTGTTTATCGCAGATTTAACATAATAATAATTAAACATGTTTTCGAATTTCCGAATCTGATGGTTCAATTCTTCAGAATCTGCTGTTTTTACTGCCAACAGTATTTTTTCGGATATGAAATATGGGTCTAGTTCTTGGACTTTTGTTATGGGTTTAAATGGGAAAGATTCAATATAGTATGTTTTTTGTGGTTCTACAAAAAGAATGGCATGATAGGCTCCTAACTCGAAAAAACAGGTAGTAGTGGTATTGATCTCAAATTCAAAACAAACAGAACCAGTACTATCTACTATAGAAGATGCGAGTTCTTTTTCGGAAAAAACAATTTCGTCGGTATATGTTTTTAATACGAGCTGCTGTCCTTTATAGTCTTTCGCGATACCCCAAATGGTGCATTTTTCGGCAAAAGCATTGTAGCCGATAAGGCTTAGCAAGGTTATGATTATTATTTTTCTCATTGAAAAGGATATTATCAAGTCATTTATATCCTCTGTGAAGCTCTGTGTCCTCCGTATAATAAATTAATTAACAGAGAATAGAGGAACATGGAGAATGAAAACTAAAATTTATGAGTTATTATTCGTATTTAATCCACGATTCATTATAAATATTCACTTTTTTAATATCAAAATTAAGGTCTTCGGGATAAGGAACTTTTACTTTGTATGTTTTTTCTTTTTTATTATCGAGCTTAATATCTTGTATCCATGGATTAAAATATTTCAATTGTCCATAGGTTGTACCGCGTTCTTTTGCCCAGTCTGCCCAGTTTTCTACAGAAGTATGCACTTCTATTTCATTTGTCCTTACTGTATGATAAAAATCTTGTTTATTGAGACAAAAACCGTATTTGGCAGGATGAGCAATAACTTCTTTCGCGGCAATAATACGATACACATAACGGGTAGTTTCTTCATTGAGGTATAAGTCAAAAAAAGAAGATGTTTTTTGTCTTTCCAACTCACGGGTCAACCTTCCTCTCCCACCATTATAAGATGCGGCCACTATAACCCAGTCGCCATATAACTCATAAGATTCGCTCAAATACTTACAGGCAGCTTCGGTTGATTTTCGTATATCAAGGCGCTCATCTATTTGTTCATTTACTTCCAATCCATATTTTTTCGCAGTTTCTTCCATAAATTGCCATATTCCAGCAGCTTTTGCAGGGGAAACGGAACGTGGATTGAAATAACTTTCGATTAGTGCCAGGTATTTAAAATCATCGGGAACTCCGTATTCTTTTAATATGGGTTCTATTATGGGAAAATACAGGTTTGCTCTTTTGATGAGCATCAGTGTTGTGCTGTGCATGTAAGTAAACGCAAGAAGTTCGCGGTCGAGGTTTTCTCTAACATCGAAGCGAACGAAAGGAATATCATCTCCTGCAAATTCAAGTTTATCTGAAATAGCCAAGGTATAGACTCTCTGAGGTTCGACGCAATAGCCTATTACATCCGCATTCTTACTTTTTATTTTGAATGGAAAAATGAAGATAATCAATACTATGGATGCAATAAAAATGTACGAAAAATGTTTTATCTTTATATGGTTCATATTCATAGATATATTTTATTATTTAACGTTGATTTGATTCAAATATTTTGAAAATCCGGCTAATGATTTTTTAGGATTACAAAGATACGAAATTTGGCTTGAATCGTGTTTTGATTATTTTTAAATAAACTTAAATAGGATAATAAGATATTCATTTCATGATATTAATGGATATTTGCTTCGCGATATGTATTGATAATTTTATTGGCTTCAATCGTACGAATATCAATTAATGTCTACGAATATCTTAATATCGGCTTGTTATGTATTTTCATTTTGTGTTTATCATTTTTTTGAAATATATTTGCAAAAATCACTTGGATTCATGAAGTCTTTTATACTCAATATTGTTATTATTATTGCCGTCATTGTTTTTTCCATTCTTTTTCATGTTGTAACTTATCATCCGAGTCATGCTAATGTTGTACAAAAAAAAATAGAAATAATAAAAGAAAATAAGATCCGGACATTGGATCATGATCTTTCATTGAAAGACAAAAATGAATTGCATTTAAAATACGCGGTTCAAAATGGGCTGAAAAAGACCTACAGGACAGACAAAGAATTTTTACTGGCTATTGATTCTCTGAGATACAAGAATGAATTGGTTTATATTTCAGACAAAAAGAACTATATAGTGGATGATTTAACTCATTCTCATCCTTATTTAACAAAAGATGCACGAGATTTACTTTCTGAAATTGGAGATCGTTTCAATAGAAAACAGATAGAAAATCACATGAAACCTTATAAGATGCTTGTTACGTCTTTACTAAGAACGGAAAGAAGTCAGATTTCTCTCCGGAAACAAAATGTTAATGCTACTAGAGAAACTACCGCACATTTATATGGCACTACTTTTGATATTTCCAGGAAAAAGTTTGTCAAGAAAAATTTCTTTGGCAAAGCCGAAGGCTGTAATCAGGCATCTAAATATGAAAAACTTTTGGAAAATGTATTGAAAGAACTTCGCGACGAAGGTCGTTGTGTGGTTGTAAAAGAAAATAAGCAGGCTTGTTTTCATATTACGGTAGCGGAATAGATTTTTTCGTTTTAAACACAAAGGGCACCAGAATTTAAATTCCGGCGCCCTTTATTTATATCAAAATTAATTAGAAGCTGGCTCTAATTTTATTGGTTATTTCCTGCATTTCAATAGGTTCTACTTTGAGCTTCGTATTGGTAAAATTAGCGTCATTTTCTTTATTTATAGGAATGAGATGAATGTGTGCATGAGGCACTTCCATACCGAGTACTACTTCTGCTATGCGTTTACACGGAATTGCTTTTTTAATGGCAATTGCGACTTTCTTTGCGAAGAGGTGTAATCCGGCTAATGTTTCATCATCAAGATCAAAAATATAATCTACCTCCTTTTTAGGAATCACTAAGGTGTGTCCCTTAGATATCGGATTAATATCTAAAAAGGCATAATAGTTATCGTCTTCTGCAACTTTAAATGACGGAATTTCACCTTTTATGATGCGGGTAAAAACACTTTCCATGGCTAGAGAATTAATTAAAGATTAATACTAGAGCCTGTTTAAATTTGGTTGTAAATTTAAACAGGCTCTTCAAAAATTACACGTTTATTATAGTGATATTTC
>JAVBUB010000235.1:0-7794 GCA_031555675.1 Paludibacteraceae bacterium
GGATGAAGATATTCTGATCTCAATCAAAAACCTTCAGGAAAAAACCATGTTGCTCCGTGAAAATATTGTGGATAAACAACGTGTAGTCTCTGCTATTCTCCGTAGCGAAATATTTCCTACAGAATTAAAACCAAAATTGTCTATTATTGTAAAGGACATCAATTCCCTTTACGAACATACCCGTTTTGGTTTCGAACGGTTGGAATATCTACAAGATACTTTCCTCGGTTTGCTGAATGTTGAACAGAATAAAATCATCAAAATATTTACAATTGTTACCGTAATATTCATGCCGCCAACACTTATCGCGACTGTTTATGGTATGAACTTTGATGTGATGCCCGAGCTGAAATGGCTATACGGCTATCCTCTTTCCATTATAGCCATGATATTATCTTCGGGTGTTATATTATTTTATTTTAAGAAAAAGAAGTGGTTGTAAAATCCCTATTTTTTGTTATTTCCGAGTGAAAGACGCATGTTCTTGAAATCAAGCAACATGTAATCAAAATTAAACACGACATCTAATCCGATTCGTCCGTCTAATTCATATCTTGTATTGGACGACGGTAGATATAATACCGTAATTTGTGGTGTAATTGTTTTGCTATATCTATATTGATGATAGTAAAATGAAATGCTTTCCGCAAAACTACCCATCAATAATCTTAGGCTTGAGCCCAATGTCATTAAGTTAAGGATAAATGTAAAATTTAAATGTTGATTATTGGATATTTATCATCCCGTAGGGCTGGTAGTTTGGTAGAAAATATGTATGTCTATCTTTTTTACATGCCGTAGGTATGTGACATAATCAATAAGTTGCATACCTACGGCATGCTGATGGTGTGGTATTGTGGTTTATCTTTTACCAAGCTTACATCCCTAAAGGGATTTTACAAAACGAGGAATAGCAAATATTATTCCTTAACTTAATGACATTAGGCTCAAGCCTGCGGTTATGAATTGAAAATCGGCGGAGCCAAAATCAAACCCATTTGGGCTAAAATTTGGTATATTTTACATTGACTCATCTTTATGGGTATCTTTGCGGATAAGCATAAAAATTTAAGATTAGCTTGATGCATAACTTAAATCTTAAATTTTAAATCTGGAATATTAATGAACTCAAAGAATTATAATATATTTGCATGAGCACGAAGCATAAAATGAAATAAGAGCTTTATGTTGAGTTGCATTTGTTAATGCGTAGTATATTTATGGAACAGATAAAAACAGAAATATATAAAGAAAGGGCAGTATTGGTTGGTTTGATACTGCCTACCCAAAACGAAGAAAGAACCCGCGAGTATCTGGATGAATTGGCATTTTTGGCCGAAACTGCCGGAGCAGAACCGGTTAAGATATTTACCCAACGGTTGAATAATCCGCATCCGCGCACTTTTGTAGGAGAAGGAAAACTGGAAGAAATAAGGCAATATATTACGGAGAACGAAATCGGGATCGTGATTTTTGATGATGAATTATCGCCTTCGCAACTCAGGAATATAGAAAGGGAGCTGCAAGTAAAGATACTGGACAGAACCAGTCTGATATTGGATATATTTGCACTCAGGGCTCAAACGGCTACTGCCAAAACACAGGTAGAACTAGCCCTGTATAAATACCTTCTTCCACGTTTAACCCGTATGTGGACGCACTTGGAGCGTCAGCAGGGAGGTAGCATTGCCATGCGCGGACCCGGTGAAACCCAAATTGAAACCGACCGGAGGATTATTCAGGATAAAATAGCCAAACTGAAAGAAGATTTAAAGCAGATAGACAAGCAAAAAGCCATTCAGCGTAAGAATAGGGGAAAACTGGTACGGGTGGCTTTGGTGGGTTATACCAATGTCGGCAAATCTACACTAATGAACTTGATGAGTAAATCGGAAGTGTTTGCCGAAAATAAATTATTTGCTACATTAGACACTACTGTACGGAAAGTAATCATTGATAATTTGCCTTTTTTACTTTCGGATACGGTCGGATTTATCCGTAAACTTCCGCACGACTTGATAGAATCGTTTAAATCTACCCTTGATGAGGTAAGAGAAGCTGATATATTACTTCATGTGGTTGATATTTCGCATCCTAATTTCGAAGAGCAAATTGCTGTAGTGGAAAATACGTTGAATGAAATTGATAAAACGGAAAAACCTACGATTATTGTTTTCAATAAAGTAGATGCATTTACCTATACACCCAAGGATGAGGATGATTTAACACCTGTTTCCCGGGAAAATATCAGTTTGGATGAACTGAAAAGGACGTGGATGTCTAAATTGCATGAAAATTGTATTTTTATTTCGGCCAAAGACAAAACGAATATAGAAGAGCTAAAACAGCTTTTATACCAGAAAGTGAAGGAAATACACGTAGAACGTTTCCCTTTTAATGACTTTTTGTTTCAGAATTACGAGGAAGAAGAAAATTAAAGACCTTTCCCCCCGCCCTCCCTTGTGAGAGGTCGGGGGAGAGGTTATAATCTCAATTATATGCGCCCATTAACAACATCCGAAATTTCAACTTTGCAACAACAGCATTGCAGCTGCAATGATTGGTTGCAGATAGAAGTTGCAGAAAAATTTTCTACCCAATATATCTGTAATGTACATTTTTCCGGCCATATATCGCTCGGAGTATTCGAAAAATCAATAGAATTACCATCCGGAATGCAGCAACATGCAGGTATTTACAATGCTACATTGCACAATTGCATTGTCGAAGATAATGTATTGATCAGTAATATAAACAATTATATAGCCAATTACCACTTACAGCACGATTGTTATGTCGAAAATATAGATCTACTGGCGGTAGAAGGTATCTCTGCTTTTGGAAACGGAACAGAGGTAAATGTATTGAATGAAGCGGGTGGGAGAGAGGTAAAAATTTTCGATCAATTGTCTTCTCATGTGGCTTATATTCTCGCTCTATACAGACACCGGCCACTCTTGATTGAAAAACTGAACCAGTTGATTGATCATTATACGGAAAGCGTTTCATCCGCCTTGGGAACAATTGGCGCTCATGCAAAAATAACCAATAGTGGTACTATAAAAAATGTGCGGATAGGTGCGTTTGCCTGCATTGAGAATGTTACGGAATTATACAATGGTACGATCAATAGTAACGAAATAGATTCTACTTATGTGGGCACGGGTGTTATCGCCCGTCATTTTATTATAGGAGCCGGAAGCAAAGTGTACGATTACGCATTGCTGGACAAAAGCTATATTGGCGAGTCGTGTGAAATAGGCAAACAATATTCGGCTACAGATTCGTTATTTTTCTGTAATAGTCAGTTATTACATGGCGAGGCGGCTGCTGTTTTCGGAGGACCATATACTACCACGCATCATAAGTCGACCTTGCTTATCGGTTGTATGTTTTCTTTTTACAATGCCGGAAGCGGAACCAACCAAAGTAACCACATGTATAAGTTGGGGCCGGTTCATCAAGGTGTTTTCGAACGTGGCGTAAAAACAGGGAGCGATTCGTATGTAATGCTCGAAGCCAAAGCCGGAGCGTATAGTCTTATTTTAGGACATCACGAACAGCATTTCGACACTACCGATTTGCCTTTTTCTTATATTATGGCGGATGGCAGTAGAAGTTCGCTTATTCCGGCAGTTAATTTCCAAACGGTAGGTACCCAGCGTGATGTGCAAAAATGGCCTAAGAGAGATGGTAGAAAAGGAGAAAATCAGTTGGAGTATATTATTTTTGATTTGCTTAATCCTTATATCATTCAACGTGTAAAGAATGGAATCGGTATATTGAAAAAGTTTGAAGAAAAAACTTCCGAATCACACTTATATAAGAGTATCCGGATTAAAGATATATTTGTATCCAAAGGAATTCAGATTTACCAGTCGGCTGTTGTTTGTTATCTCGGAAAATTATTGGCAAAAAAATTATCCAACACAAGCTTTAATTTGCAAAATCTTAAACCGGAAACTACATTTGGAAAAACAGAATGGGTGGATTTATCCGGCTTAATTATTCCCAAAGATTTGCTGGAAGAAAACCTATCGGATATAGAAAACGGTAGATTCAGGAATATAGATGCTATCAATGCGTTTTTTTCTAACGTTTACGATGACTATAGCTTTTATGAATGGAACTATGCTTGCCATTTATTGGAAGAGCAAATAGGAAAGTCAATTCAAGAAATACAAAAAAGTGATGTTGTTGCTTTGTTGGAACTATATAAGAAAACTCTTCATGATTTAACTAATGCCATTGTTGCTGATGCTGAAAAGGAATTTAATCCGGCATCTATGGTTAGCTTTGGCATTTATGGCGACAAGGAAACTCAACAAATGGATTTCCAAAATGTACGAGGAACACATGAAACAAACTCATTTGTTGTCGATGTTAAAGTTAAAAATGAAGTAGCCGTAGTTGAACTAGACGAAATAATAAAAAAATTATAAGAAGGTATGAAAGTAAGAAAAAAACCTTTGATTATTGGGATTCTTATATTGGTAGCCTTGGTGGCTATGCTTACAAATCCCAGCGAAGAAAAGCACAGAAGTAAAGTAAAATCTGTTATAGCAGCGCAGGTTCAAAGTACTATTGGCAACGAGATCGGGTCTATGAATAAAGATTGGGGAGCTCTTGCTAAAAATGCCGGTCTTTTAATGGGAAATGCCATGATTGACCCCATGGTAAATACTATGGTTAAAAGCACCGATTATATTTTGTTTTCGACAACAAACCTTATTTGGCAGGGCGAATCCCAAATCATAGGTTTTGGTATATTTGGACATGTTTTTATTTCGTCGAAAATAAATAAAATGTTGGAACAGGGATTTTTGGAATACGTCAAATAAGTATCCTGTTTGTTAGAAATATTTTTTTCTTCTTTTTGGTAGCGAAAATTTTGGGAGAAGTTTTAACTTTTCACATAAGCATACATTTTTTTATTTGCATGCATCACTATATAATTGGGATTGGCGTCTTTTACTATCTTTTCCAATACCTGAGGATCATCCGGTAAATGGTAAGTGCAAATCGAAAGCTTAGGTTGCATTTGCCGGAGAACCTTTGTGGCTCCCTGTAATAAGAATCTTTCGGCTCCTTCGATATCAGCTTTTATAAAATCTATTTTTGAGATATTGTTTTTTTCAGCCCAGCTATCCAATGAAACACAATCAATAGTATCTTTTTCATTATTGGAATTTGTGGTGTTTTCTGCCACAATTGTTGAAGCGCCTATATTTTGATGGTCAACAAAAAAGTTTGCCGTATAATCCGAATGGCTTAACCCCAACGGACAAACAGTAACCTGGTCGTTTGCTTCATTTAATGCGATGTTTTTGTGTAATAAGGCCAATGCTTCTTTGCCAGGCTCAAAAGCATATACTTTTCCATTTTTATATTTTGCCGCCAATAAAGCAAATATACCCATATTGCTTCCCGCGTCAACTACCACATCACCTTCTTTCAAAAAAACAGATCCGTTTTGATAAGGCCCTTCAATTTCAAAAGCAGATAATATATCTTGTAATTCCCGGTTTATACTAAAATTGTTGCGGAAATACAGGTCAGAAGAAAATAAGTCAATATATTCCAGACAAAAAACAGCTTTAGAAGTGGCGGCGCTCAAATCAAACTTTAATCCATTAATGTCTAGAACGCCATCTTTTCCCATATCTTTAAAAAGAAGGTTTCTTTGATATTGAGGTAAGAAATCTGCGCCACAGGAGGAATAGATCTTCTTTTTTACAACTGCTATGGTTTCTTTCAATAATGAAGAATCGGGATAAACAGATTGAAGTCTTTTCAATTTATTTAAGGTTTTGCGATGATAGCCTTTTTTCGAAAATCGTTTTTTAAATTCTTCGATTATATTCATTTTAGCCGATATTAAAATGTAATGTAAGAAATTTTTGTTATTTGAAAATAGTATATTTTTCTTAAAAAATATACCACCAGTTTTTATGACGAATTTATATATTAAATTAAAAATCCTCATTCATTTTGAATGAGGATTTAGTTTGAACTATTAAATATTTTTTTCTTTGATCAAATATTCTGCTATTTGAACGGCATTCAGCGCAGCGCCTTTTTTTATCTGGTCGCCTACGCACCATAAGAAGATACCATTCGGATTGGAAATATCTTTTCTGATACGTCCCACATATACAGGATCTTTTCCGGCTACGAAAAGCGGCATCGGATATACTTTGTTGGCAGGATCATCTTGCAGCACAATACCATCGGCTTTAGCAAAAGCTTCGCGGGCTTCTTCTACAGAAACAGGTCTTTCGGTTTCGGCCCAAATGCTTTCTGAGTGGGCACGCAAAGCGGGAACGCGCACGCACATGGCGCTCACTTCGATATCCGAGTGCATAATTTTGCGTGTTTCGTGATACATTTTCATCTCTTCTTTGGTGTATCCGTTGTCGGTAAATACATCAATTTGAGGGATGAGGTTGTATGCCAACTGATATGCAAATTTGGATACAGTGGGTTTTTCTCCGGCAATTACTTGTTTATATTGCAGTTCCAGTTCGTCCATGGCAGCAGCTCCGGCACCACTGGCAGCCTGATATGTAGATACATGTACACGTTTGATGTGTGATATGTTTTCAATAGCTTTGAGTGCTACTACCATTTGAATGGTGGTGCAATTTGGATTGGCTATGATGTTGAGCGGACGGTTTTTAGCATCCGCGGCATTTACTTCGGGCACAACCAACGGAATATTTTCCTCCATACGGAACGCGCTCGAATTGTCGATCATAACGGCACCATGTTTGGTAATATCTTCGGAAAACTCTTTGGAAATGCTGGCTCCGGCAGAGGTAAAGGCTATTTGTATGTCTTTGAAATCATCACCGTGTTTAAGTTCTTTTACCGTGATCTTTTTTCCACGGAACTCATAAACTTTTCCTGCACTACGCGATGAACCGAACAATAACAATTCGCTTATCGGAAAATTTCTCTCTTCCAGAACACGTAAAAACTCCTGTCCTACGGCTCCACTTGCACCAACAATTGCAATTCTCATTTTTTTGTTTGTCGTTAAATTAAATTTATTATTTTTGCCGCACATTTAAATAAAAATAAGTATTCGTTTTGAATGTGCGATTGTATAATTTCAGCATACAAAGTTAAATCATTTTGTTATAATAAAATATATACTGATGAAAAAAAATCTCGCTATCCTGCTTTTAATACTTCAATTTACTGCTTTTAACCAAATATCCGGGCGTATTTCCGATATTTCTTTCTTGGATAATTGTTTGGGTACCAAAGAAAAGTTTATAATTAATGGTAATGAACAGTTGCAATTACAGGATGCTTCGGCCAGTGGTACAAGTAACCAGGCTTATGTTAGTTTTGCATCCGAATCTATCGACAATGCCGTTTGGGAGCTTTATGTAAAAATAAATGCGACTACTTCCAGTAGCAATTATGCTCGTTATTACCTGGTATCCGACCATAGCGACTTATCGGATAATTTAAACGGATATTATGTGATGATCGGCAATACGACCGATGAAGTGAGTTTATACAGGCAATCGGGCAGTACAAAAATCAAAATCATTGATGGTGTTGATAAGCGGGTTGATTTTCCGGTAGTGGAAGTCTATGTAAAAGTTACACGCGATCAGGATGGAAACTGGGAATTATACTCAAAGTTAGCATCGGAAAGTGATTTTTATCTGGAAGGAACATGTACGGATTTAGGCATTTACCAATCTTTTTACAGTGGAATTTATGTCAATTATTCTTCCGGAAATAAGGATAAGTATTTTTTTGATCACTGGGTTATTG
>JAVBUB010000210.1:0-9579 GCA_031555675.1 Paludibacteraceae bacterium
AAAGCACCCGATTTTCCAACCGGAGGTATTATACAAGGGTACGCAGGTGTAAAAGAAGCATTTGAAACGGGTAGAGGACGTATTGTTGTTCGTGCTAAAGTAGATATTGAAAACGAAAACGGACGCGAGAAAATTATCGTGAACGAAATACCTTACATGGTTAACAAGCTGGAATTGATTAAAGCGATTGTAGACTTGGTAAAAGAAGAAAGAATAACCGGCATTTCCAATATTAACGATGAGTCAGACCGCGAGGGAATGCGCATCGTGATTGATATAAAACGCGATGCCAACTCCAATGTGGTATTGAATAAACTATTCAAATTAACTGCATTACAATCTTCATTCAGCGTTAACAACATTGCTTTGGTTAAAGGACGTCCACGCATGTTGACATTGAAAGATATGATTCGTTACTTTGTGGAGCATCGTCACGAAGTAGTTACCCGCCGCACCCAATGGGAATTGGCCGAAGCTGAAAAACGCGCCCATTTGCTGGAAGGTTTCATGATTATATTGGATAACCTGGATGAAGCCATTAAAATCATCCGTGATTCTAAAACGCCTACAGAAGCACGTGAGAGATTGTCCGAACGTTTCGGATTGTCTGAAATACAAGCTAGTGCTGTTGTAGAAATGCGCTTGCGTCAGTTAACCGGAATGGAGCAAGACAAGCTACGTGCCGAATACGAAGAAATAATGAAGACAATCGAGCATTTGAAAGCGATATTAGCCAATATCGAATTAAGAATGGAGATTATCAAAAACGAAACCTTAGAAGTAAGAGATAAATACGGCGACGAAAGACGTACTGAAATCGTTTATTCTTCAGAAGAATTTAATCCCGAAGATTTCTATGCGGATGATGAAATGATTATTACCATTTCTCACTTAGGCTACATCAAACGTACACCGTTGACCGAATTCCGTGCGCAAGGAAGAGGTGGAGTAGGCTCTAAAGGCGGACAAACCCGTGATGAAGATTTTATCGAATACATCTATCCGGCTTCCATGCATAACACCATGTTGTTCTTTACCCAAAAAGGAAGATGCTACTGGCTCAAGGTATATGAAATACCCGAAGGAGCTAAAAATAGCAAAGGACGGGCCATCCAGAATATGTTGAATATTGATTCCGATGATAAAGTAAACGCCTTTATCCGTGTAAAAGGATTGGATGATCAGGAATATATCAAATCACATTATCTGATGTTCTGCACCAAAAATGGGGTAGTAAAGAAAACATCTTTAGAAGCCTATTCACGTCCACGTCAAAACGGAGTAAATGCCATTACTATCCGCGAAGACGATCAGGTAATACAAGTAAGATTAACTGACGGAGAGAGCGAAGTAATACTTGCCAATAAAAACGGACGTGCTATTCGCTTCCATGAATCGAAAGTTCGCGAAATGGGACGCACAGCAACAGGTGTTCGCGGTATAACGCTTGACGAAGACGGACAAGATGAAGTAATTGGTATGATTTGCGTTAAACCTTCTGACAAAGAAACGATCTTAGTAGTATCACAGCAAGGTTATGGTAAACGTACCTGGATGGACGAAATGGACGAAAATGGCGAACACGTACTGGATGAAAATGGACAGCCAATAGCTATATATCGTATTACCAACCGTGGTGGAAAAGGCGTTAGAACTATGAACATCACAGATAAAACCGGTAAATTGGTAGCCATTAAGAATGTAACCGATGATAATGACTTGATGATTATCAACAAATCCGGTATTACGATTCGTCTGAAAGTTGCCGATATGAGAATTATGGGACGCGCTACACAAGGGGTTCGACTTATTAATCTGGAGAAACGTAACGATGAAATTGCTTCGGTAACCAAAGTTCAATCGGAAAACGAAGAAGAGCAAATGGAAGACGGACAAATAGAAAATCCGGAGAATATAGAAACAACAGATAACGAACAATAGTCTAATATAAAGTATAACTAAAAGAGAAATCTCATGAAAAAAATTGTTTTAATAGGATTTTTATTTTTGTCTATAGCATCAGCCATGTATGGACAAAAAAGTAAGGTTAATACTGCTTACAACCTGGTTATTATTTCACCACCAGAGTTAGACGAAGCAGTAAAAAACATTGATGCAGCTTTGCAGGATCCATCTACCAAAGATTGGGTTAAAACTTGGTATACAGCTGGTTTTGTGTATGATAAGATTTTAGAAGACCAAATCAGGTTATCTTTTTCTAATACAGACGATAAAGTAAAAAGGGGAGAAAGCGTGATTAAAGCATATGATTACTATGTAAAAGCATATGAATTGGATCAACTGCCTGATGAAAAAGGGAAGATAAAACCAAAATACGACAAAAGCATAGCAACATCCATGAAAATTTATCCATCTGAACTTTTCAACTATGGAGTGATGAAATTTACTGATAAAGACTATGCCGGAGCTATTAAGGTATGGGAAAAATACTTAGGCATGCCCGAATTTCCATTAATGAAAGATGCAGGCCTGGAAAAAGATTCCATGTATATTATTACTACATACTACACCGCTACTTCTGCAATGATGATTGATAGTACAGATATTTCCATCAAATATTTTGAAAAAGTAAAAGATCAATATGCTGTAAATGAATGCTATCAATTTTTGGCTCAACAATATTTGAATGAGAAAAAAGATACAGCTAACTATCTTAAAACGATTAAAACCGGATTTAAAAAATATCCATCTAACTCATATTTTCTGGGCTCTTTGATTGACTATTACATTTACATGAAAGGAAATGTGGACAGTGCATTCATTTATGTAAATGAGTCTATTAAAATAAATCCTCAAATGGCTGACAACTATTTCATCAGGGGAGCTATTTACGAAGCTAGAAACGAAAACGAATCTGCTTTGGCCGATTTCAAGAAAACATTGGAATTAAATCCGGAACATGACAGAGCCATGTCTTCAATAGGAAACTATTATTTTAAAAGAGGCGACGATTTGATGCGTGGCGCCGATAGAATGAGAGATCCTAAACTTGAAAAAGAAACAAGAGATAATGCCGTTAAAGCATACGAAGAAGCTATTCCATATTTAGAAAAAGCCAAAAAGATTAATCCTCAAAACAGAGCCAATCTTATCACATTAAGAAGTATTTACTACAAACTATATAAAGACGAAAAGAATCCGAAATATGTAGAAGTAAGCAAGGCAATAGATGCTCTTAAAGAAAAATAAGAATACAAAAAAACTCGAAGAAAATTCTTCGAGTTTTTTTATTCTATTCTAAATTGCTGGGATAAATTGTTATTTCTTTTCCTTCAAATAAGATGTTTTTTACTTTGCCTGTTTCAAATGAACTGGCATTGATATTTAGTTTTCCAGATTCTTTAGGTTTTATAGTAATAGTAAGAATTTCTTTCTTTACAACTTTGCCATTAACAGTAGAAGTAGATGTGGAAAAAGATCTTTTTATTATATCATATAAAGCCGATGGTTTTAACGCAAACTGATCAATAGAATACTTATCATTAGACGTATTCATTAAAACTATCTTCACTTCTTGATTCTTAAAAGCACTCTCGGGTATCGAAATTTGAAGCGGATTATCTGGTAAAGGAAATACATTGATTTCTATTGTGTTCGAAAACAGGTCGCCACTGATTACAGGGCCTATTTTTTGAATTCCTGTTGTTTTGGTAATGATGCTAAATTTGCGGATTAGCTCTGGTTCAAGCTTCAAATCATATTTAGATGTATCTAATTCTAGCTTATTTATTTTAAGCCTGATTTCCATCTGAACTTCTTCGCCTACATAAACTCTTCTGGTATTATCAACAAGAGATAATTCTAATCTTTGTGAAAATAAAGGGAATGAACTTATTCCCACAAAACACAATGTTAAATAAAAGTATTTCATTTATATGCTTTTTAAAAAATAAAGAACAGGGTAAAAACAATGCAATATATGAATTAAAAAAAAATAGTGATCCACCCTTATGCCTTGCAAAGATAATAAATTTGACTAAAAGATTACTATTTGATAAGGATTAGCCAATACAAAGAAATATTATTACTACTTTTGTATCCAACTTCATGCGATGCCCTTAATAAAGGCCGTGTACTTGATAACCACGTAAAAAAACAAGATATGAGAAAAACATTTACTGCTTTTTTGATGTTGCTTTTCACAACATCTTTACTTTCACAAAACATTCAACTTCATTATGATTTCCGGCATTCGTTGGATAAAGAGTGTCCGTCAGAATTCAATTTTTTAATGGCTACCATTGAAATGTATCATCCGGATAAATATGGCAATACATTCTTTTTTGTGGATTTCGATTTTAGTGGCAAAAATGGAAATCTAAGCTGTATTTATGCCGAAGTTTCAAGAGAATTTCAAATTGGTAATTTTCCTGTGTTGCCGCACATTGAATATAATGGTGGAATAGGGTTCGACGTTTCTATTGCCAATGCATACTTAGCCGGTGCGGCATTTCCGTTTGAATTGGGAAAGTTTTATTTCAATACTTACCTGGCATATAAATACAACAATTTTGATAAGCCGAGCAACGACGCCCAATTTACTATTGTTTGGGATGGCAAAATACTAAAAGATAAGCTAACGATATGCGGGGTTTTTGATTTGTGGTCAGAAAATAAGCAAGGTAAGGGAGAAGCTGGCAAGAAAGTTATTTTGTATGGAGAACCTCAATTCTGGTACAATTTCAATAAGCATTTTTCGGTAGGCACCGAACTGAGAACCAGTTGGGATTTTTATTGGTGGACTTCGGATTTTAAGGTCTATCCGACTTTAGGGGTTAAATATCATTTGTAAAAGCACACGGATTACACAGAATAAACGGATTATAATTCAAATATTACGTGTTATTCCGTCAAATCTGTGTAATCCGTGTGTATTCTCTTTTTACAAATCCAAAAACGGATATTGAGCTTTTAACTTTAATTTTTTCTCTTCGGTTTTCTTCAAGAAAGCCAGATGTTCTTCGGTTTCGGGGTTAAAAGGCCTGTGGTTTTGAGCTTTACAAATTTCTACGATTTGTTGTTGTATTTGTTTGGTTTCGATAGAGAAATAAGTATCGGAAAATCTTTCCCAAATATAATTGATAGCCACCTTGCTGGGATGAAGCATATCTTCTTCATAGAACCTGTAATCACGCAGTTCATCCATTACAATTTCGTATGCCGGGAAATATTGTATATTGTTGAATTTTTCCTGCAATTGAGCTATAGCCAATAATAATGTACTTTTACTTAGTTGATTTTCGTGGGCGCCGTCTTTCCAATGCCGGATAGGACTTACTGTGAAAATGATATTAACAGATGGATTTAATGAATATATATCCGTTAATAAATGAGTATAGGAATCTGCTATTTCCTTTACATTTAATCTCCTTCTGTTGAATGTCTTTTCCGGCAGTTTATGACAATTGGCAACAATTTGGTTTGTTTCTTTCAATTCATATATCCACGCTGTACCAAACGTAATGAGCAAATGATCAACTTCTTTCAATATATTGGATGTTGAATTAATCCGGTCATTAATTTTTAGCAAACATACTTCTTTTGAAATATCCGAAAATGAGCCATGATGAGAAAAACTATTCCAAATTCCATTGTGAAAAAACAGGTCATCTTCTGTGAATTGTTTTTTCTTTAACAATATGTTTATAGCATTTTCAATAGAGTAGGGATTATACAAAATACCAAAGGGGTTAATATCTGCCTTGAATTTATGAGCGGATAGTTTATTACCGCTGTTTTCGGTAAAACAAGAACCAAACAAGAGAAGATTATCCCGGTATGAAATATCTGTTTGAGATTTAGGTATTTGTATTTCTGTTCTGAAGTTCATTATATTTGGTATAAAAACAGAACACGGATATGAGATGTTATCCGTGTTCTAAATTTTCTTTTCAAGTATATTATTTACTTAGCAATTCCATCAGTTCATCAAGGTTTGGACTCAAAATTATCTCGGTTCTTCTGTTCTTTTGACGCGCTTCGGGTGTTTTAGCCGGATCTATCGGCAGGTATTGGCTACGTCCGGCAGCAGTAATGCGAACTGGATTTATACCTTTATTATTTAAAATAATTCGCACGATAGCAGTTGCTCTTTTTACACTCAAGTCCCAATTGTCTGTAATTTGGCCTGTTCCATTGTAAGGAACATCATCTGTATGGCCTTCAACCAGTACATGAATGTCGGGATTTTCGGCCAATAGCTTAGATAGATTTTCAATAGCTGTTACACCTTTGGGATCTACATCCCATTTACCGGATTTAAACAATAATTGTTCATCCAATGATACATATATTTTACCGTTTTTGTTTGTTATAGAAAGACCATTACCTTCAAATCCTGTTAATGCTTGTGATACACGGTTCTTAAGATCTTTCATGGCTTGATCTTTTTTCTCCAATATATCGGTAAGTTCTTTTAATTTTTGATTTTGTTCATCCAACAACCTTTGTTGCTCATTCATTAATCTTTGTTGCTCATCAAGAGCTTTTTGGTGGGCCGCAGCTTCTTTTTGTTTTTCGGTCAAAGCATTTTGATTCTGAGTTAATCTTCCCTCCGCTTTCTTTAATTCATCTTCTTTGGCTTGCAGGCTATCTTGCAACTTCTGTAAATCTGCCAGCAACAGTTTTACTTCTTCTTCGCTTTTAGATTTTCCTAATTGTTTGCTCAACTCTGCATTCAAATCTTTCATTGCTGCAATTTCTTGCTTGAGAGCGTAGATGTCTTTCGAGTTTTTTAATGTATCGGCTGCCAGTTTTGCTACGTCTGATTTTAAACGATTATTTTCGGCAGATAATTCTTTTAACTTTACATTATTTTCTGCCAATTCTTTTTTGGCATTTTGAGATTCATTATAATATTTTTGTTCGCTAGCCAATACATCATTATATTGTTTTTTGGTAACACAGGAACTTAATCCCACAGCTAAAGCCAACAAAATGAAGCTTATTTTTTTCTTGTTTGATTTATTTAAATTTATTTTTACAAAGATATGTGATCTGTATTTAAATATCAAAAGTATTGAGTAATAGTTATTAACAGGTTTAATCTTTTAAACTATTTTAATTATTTCAATATATTTCTTTCCACAAAAGTTTACCTGATAAATCCACAAGTCTTACAAAAATCTTCAACTATTCTCTTTTCCTTGAATCCATTTTTTATTTTCATTGCTTTTTCGCTGTTCAAAATATCTTCCAAGTTATCCGTAAAAATATTTCCGAGAAGTAAATGAGCATCCGCGTCAATGCAACAAGGTACTACAGAACCATCGGACAATATAGCGATATGATCTTTTAACGCATAACAGGTTTTGTTAGTATTACAAACAGATTTTTTTTGCATGTCCGGCCATTCAAAGCGGCTTTCATTTTGCAGGTAAATGTTGTGGCATAATTTAATGCCATTACCTCGGGTTCGTTCAAAAGAAATATCATTTTCTAGGTTTAATTTCTCTTTTATCTTGTTTAAACATAATTGGTTAAACGGGGTTAATTCATCTTTTTCTTGATTCCATAACCGGAGGCAAATGTAAGTATGGGCAGAAGCTTCGAAAGCATAAGAAAGTATTTCGGAGAAGTAAGATTCCAGCTGATCCGCACTGATATTTTCTTCTATATCGTGAACGGAAATGTTAACGAGCCGGATGTTATGTTTTTTGAGTATGTCTTGCTTATGTTTGATAAGGGAGCCATTGGTAGTGATATTAACTTTCAGGTTATTTTCTCCGGCAATGGTCAACAAGTCGTCTAATTGAGGATGTAATAAGGGTTCTCCTAAAACGTGCAGATAAATATAATCCGTGTAAGGTTTTATTTTACAGACAATTTCACGGAATTCTTCTACAGAAATAAACTTCTTCTTGCGTGAAGAAGGAAAGCAGAAGCTACACGCAAAATTGCAGGAGTTGGTTATTTCTATGTAGACTTTTTTAAACAATGATAAGCCCTCCTAAATCCCCTGACCTCTATACCCTTTTGGGTACTTTCTCCAAAGGAGAAAGAAAAAGGTAAATAGTTTTTGGGGGACTTTTCGGTATTTGAATTGTTATTTATTTTACATTAAAATGCTGTTGATACCCACTATTTAAGTCCCCTTGAGGGGGATTTAGGGGGCTTTATTTTTTCTTCTTCAACAACGTTTGCACACACTCTCTACGTGGAATAATTACCGAAACTCCATTATAATCGAGTTCTTCTTTGATGATTTGCTTCATTTCCTCGTAGTTCTTTTTCAAAGGAACAAAAACCCTTAGGTGCTTAGGATCAACTCCCAAACCAAGGCAAATATTTTCAAGTTTTCCGGTTCCGGAACTGTCTTGTCCACCGGTCATGGCAGTTGTTTCGTTATCGGAAATAATAACAGTAATAGGTGAGTTTTCGTTGATGGCATCCAATAATCCGGTCATTCCCGAATGGGTAAAAGTAGAATCGCCAATAACAGCCAACGAAGGTATAAATCCGGCATCGGCAGCACCTTTGGCCATCGTTATGGAAGCGCCCATATCCACACAGGTACTAATAGCATTAAATGGCGCCAGCGCTCCCAACGCATAGCAACCAATATCACTGAACACTCGGGCTGTACCATTTTCGTATGTTCTGATCACTTCATTCAGGGCATCGTACACATCGCGGTGACTGCAACCTTGGCATAGGGCAGGGGGACGCATGGTAACCACTTCCGGTTTACTGAAATTAGATGCTACATTAAAACCTAGGGCTTTGCCTACAATGTCGGGGTTCAATTCGCCGGTTCTTGGCAAAGTACCGTCTAATTTACCTTTTACCTGAATGCCTTTGGCGAAATATCCTTTGATGCTTTCTTCTACCAACGGATAACCATCTTCCAATACCAGAATCTCATCACATGAAGACGCCAATTGTTGCATCTGCTTGCGTGGAAGAGGGTATTGTCCTATTTTCAATACAGGATAATCGCAACCATTGGGATAATTTTCCATTAAATAGTTGTAGCCAATACCGCAGGCAATAATACCCAGCTTTTTATTCTTTCCTTCGAAATATTGATTGTATGGGGATGCTTCGGACGATTTCATAAAGGTATCCTGGGCTTCGATAAGGCATTGGTAGCGTCGACGGGCAATGGCAGGCACCAATATAAATTGTTTCGGATCTTTGGGTAGCGACAGTGTATTCTGATCTTTAATCGGTTTGCGTTCTATAGCAGCACGAGAGTGTGCCAATCTAGTAGTAATACGTAACATTACAGGATATCCTAATTGCTGGGATAATGCCAATCCTTCATATGCCATATCATAAGCCTCTTGCTGGTTGGAAGGTTCCAACATGGGTATCAGCGCAAAATTACCGTAATACCTGGAGTCTTGTTCATTTTGGGATGAGTGCATGGAAGGATCGTCTGCCGAAAGCACCAACATTCCTCCATTGATTCCGGTTACGGCAGCATTCATAAAAGCATCGGCAGCCACATTTAATCCAACGTGCTTCATGCAAACCAAGGAATGTTTACCGGCATAAGACATTCCTAAGGCGGTTTCCATGGCTGTTTTTTCGTTGGCAGACCATTTACTGTGTATA
>JAVBUB010000091.1:0-6740 GCA_031555675.1 Paludibacteraceae bacterium
TTTTAATGGAAATATCTACATCCGAAGAACCATTTAATTCCATAGCAATTGTAATTGTTTCTTCAGCAGGCACAGGGTAGATTATTACCTTTGAGTTGCTTTCTACTTCGACAATACCATCCGATGGTGACATATCATACCACATCAGTTTTTCCCAGTCGGCAAAGGCTTCGCCTGCTGCCCGCAATGGTTTATTACTGTCATTGGCATATACTTGAACTATTTTGTTGGTTGTGTAACTTTTTAATGCAACGCGTTTGTATCCGCCGTCTTTTCTTAAAATGCACCAATAAAATTTATTGTCGTCGGTTATAGATATGCTATTGCAAGCCATTTGCGAAGCACTTGTTCTTACATACCTGTTATTATCCATATTTTTTAAGGCAATTAATCTATTGTCTGCATCTACTTCTACGATAAGAAATTTTTCTTTACCGGTTAATTCATCTTGTGATGATATGCTTTTAGTGCAGCGTAATCCATTGCTGACTACAGTAACGTATTTTCCACCTTGTCCGATAGCAAGTATTTTGTCTGTGGGCAATTCTCCTTCTATGGTAAGCATCATGTGATTTAAATTAAAATTGCCGTTATCTGCAACTATTTTAAATGTTTGATGACCGAGAGGAATCACTACATTGCGAATATTAATAGACTGCCACTGACCACCGGTGTTTGGCACAGTTACGGTTGAAACCGTATTACCGCCAACTTCGATATAAAAAACACCTCCGGTAGCAGATGCTACCCGAACTTCGATAATAAAGGTATCGCATACGCCTGTTACATTAACGTCGTAGGCCATCCATTCGCCTGCTTCAAAATTGGTAACGAAAACTCCTTCTGCGGAGCTTGTTATGTCCACAGATTTTGAAGCACCCAAACGGTAAGGCAATCCTCCTGTGTTTTCTTCACTTTCTTCGTGAAATCCAACGCCTTCGCCGCCATTTTTAAATTCTTCGGCTTGAATAAATCCGGGTATATCTTTTCTGTTGACTGTGCGGTCTTCGCCTGTTAGAACAACAGGGGTAATATCTCCATTTGCTTCAAAAAACAACTTATCTACACAGATAGAGCGCAAATTGCCTTGTCCCGAGAGACTACTGTTGTGGTAAAAAGCATACCATTGCCCGTTAAATTCCACTACAGAACCATGGCTTGTATCGCAACCTGTAGGTGCAAGATATGAACCTTTAAACGTCCAAGGCCCGAGTGGATTATTGGAGGTAGCGTATAAAAGCTGGTCTTGTCCTTCTACATAATTGGGAAGGTTTGAGCTATTGCCCGGGTATGTCATATAATAAATACCATTGCGTTTGAATACCCATGCACCTTCGTGGAAATAGGTCAAACCCTGCATTTGTTGCATTGAACCGTTAATGCTTATCATATCGTCATTCAGGATGCCGCCCCAACATTCCTGGCCACCGCCATAATAGAAGTATGCCGTAGTGTCTTCGCCCACCACATCAATAAACACGTTAGGGTCGATGAAATTATTATCGCCGCCCGCTAATCCTAAAACAGTAGTGTCACGTATCACAAAATTCTCTTTCATGTCGGGAGAAGTACTGGTAGCAATACCGGTACGCCAGTTACTCCAACCTTCATTCGGATATTTTCCGTAAGGATGTGGAAAGTAGTAATAATAGATACCGTTTCTGTAAACACAATCGGGTGCCCACATAAAGCTTGCATCGCGACCACCGTTCCTGACACCAACACCCCAAGGCACATCGGTAGCACCAAAAATTTTGCCGTGGTCAGTCCAATCAACCATATTGGTAGTAGAAAAAACGTGATAATTATCCATCATATCACAGCCATATGCAGGTTGCATATCGTGCGACGGGTATACAAAAAGAGTAGGTGTTCCATCAATATCCCAAACGCGTGCCGAAGGGTCGGCAGTATAAAGCGGTTTTTTTTGACTTGCAGGATATGAAGTCGAATCTACCCGAATAAAGGGGTTTACCGGCATATCTTGCGCCAATGCACTTGTAAAGAAAAGCATTGCCGTGAGGCAAACAGAAAGTAACTTTTTCATATGTATATATTTTTTTAAGGCAAGTGGTAAAACACAAAAATACACAAATTACGCAAAGAAAAAAATACTCTGCGTAATTTGTGTAATAATTAAGAGATTGTTTAAATTTTGCTCGGAAAATAAATTATATTGATTTTTCAGGGAAATTTTGGAGTAATTTTGTGATTTTAGCGGGCTAAATGAGCAAAATACAGGTCGAAATTTCAGAAAAAAGAATATAATTCAAAATAACATAACTGTTTGTTAGCACAATAAGCGTTGCCATTGCTTTAATGTTCCAAAGAGAATAACCTGCTCTCCAATATAAATAATTGAGTTGCCAATCTTTACAGAAGTTAAGCTCACACAAGAATTGAAAGCATAATTCCCAATTGCATACCCTGTAAAATGCCAAGATAAAACAAAAATTAAAACAGTAAAAATGAAGTCAATATGCAAATTGAAACAATAATAAATGGTAAATTTTAAAATATTTTTCATATTTCAAACCATTTTCATACCTTAGCAAAATGTTTCGTGAAATAACATAAAGTAACACCTCTACAAATAATCAAATCAATATCAACGATATATGGAAGAATCTAAAATAAAAGTCGGCATTACACAGGGCGATATCAACGGAATTGGCTACGAAGTAATTATCAAATCATTGGCAGACCATCAATTATTGGAGTTGTGCACGCCTATTATTTACGGATCACCTAAAGTAGCTTCATTTCATCGAAAAATGCTTGAAGTCGAAAATTTTAACCTCAACACCATTAAAACAGCTTCGGAAGCGCATACCAAACGGATCAATATTATTAATTGCGTAGACGAAGAAATTAAGGTAGAAATAGGACAAGAGACGGCAGTCGCCGGAGAGGCTTCATTCCTGGCATTGGAAAAAGCAACCGAAGAACTAAAAAAAGGACTGATAGATGTAATAGTTACCGCACCTATAAATAAAAACAACATACAATCGGATAAATTTAAATTTCCGGGACATACCGAATTTTTTGAAGAAAATTTTGGCACAAAAAATGACTCATTAATGCTTATGATCAGCAATAACCTGCGTATTGCCGTAGCCACTACCCACCTACCATTGGCAAAAGTACCCGAAGCATTAACATCCGATTTAATATTGAAAAAGTTACGCCAATTGAATCAAAGCCTGAAACAAGATTTCAGCATTAACCTGCCTAGAATAGCAGTGATGGGACTCAATCCGCATGCCGGAGATAAAGGTATCTTGGGCAAAGAAGAACAGGATATTATTATTCCAGTCATGAAACAAGCCGAACAAGAAGGTATTATTTGCGTAGGGCCCTACCCTGCCGATGGATTCTTTGGAAGCGGAAGCTTCTCCAAATTCGATGCTGTGCTGGCCATGTACCATGACCAAGGTATGATTCCATTTAAATGCCTGGCTATGGAATCGGGCGTTAATTATACCGCCGGACTGGAAATCATCAGAACGTCACCGGCACATGGTACGGCTTATGATATCGCAGGAAAAAATATGGCATCGGAAGAATCTTTCAGAAATGCCATGTACTTGGCCTGTGACATCTATAAAAGCAGAAAGATTTACAAAGAGATCACGGCAAATGTGCTAAAACCACAAGCGCCTAAACACCAAGCCAGATCAAACGAATAATTCATTAAGCCGTAGATAAAAAATAACAGGGATAACTCATAAATTATCCTATCTTCTCAAGACGGAGTACATGATAAAAATTCCACAGAACAAATAGGTATATTATGCCAAAATATACAAACAAAAAAGAGGAAACAAATTGTTCCTCTTTTTTCATTTATTTCTCTTATTATTTTACCAAATACATTTCACGAAGTGCAGGAATATCAGCTTGAAGTACATTTATCAGAAAATTATCCATCGATCCGTAATTTTTATTTATTTCATCTATAGTGCTATTCAGATACTCCTCTCTGGCTTCAAACAAAGGTAGTATTTCCGGAGATTTGTTTATAATTACCTTATATTTATCTTTTAAGCAGAAACCGGAAAACAAATAATCCTGCATAATTGTTTTTTCATCTACACCCAACGCATACATGATTAAAGCCAAGGCTACTCCTACCCTATCTTTTCCGGCAGAACAGTGAAACATCAGCGGAACATCATTTTTATCTTTCAATACATTGAAAACCCTCCTATACTGATTTAAAGCTATTGTGTCGGTAACCAATACACGATAAATATCTTTTACGGTTTCCACATATTCTTCGGGAGTTTTCTTGCTGATACCTTCAGAAATCAGAGCACCCATATTACCGGGAATAATGGAAAACACATAGTTTTCTTTAACAGAATATGGTATTTTATCGGGCATTTTCCTTATTTCTGCCAAAGAACGGAAATCGACAATAGAAATAATAGGAATACTTGACAAATAAGCTAAATCTTCATCCGTTAGGTTATATAAATCATCTGAACGGAAAATTTTACCCCATTTAATATATTGTCCATTTATAGTTTTATAGCCACCTAAGTCCCGATAATTATACCCTCCGGCAATAGGCAGTTGTCGTTCGGCTAAAATAGCTTTACCTTCTGTCGTAACCAATTGAAAATAGCTTCTGGACAAAGTAGGAATGCCTTCAATCGGAAAAGTGCCACTTGTTTTACCCTTGGCTACCGGTTTGGTAAAGTTTATAGTTTCTACGGTATTACCTGCATACAAGCTCCATTCGGTATCAACTTTAATCTCCAAACTGGCAGACTTTGTGTTCTTATCCCTTATAATGTAAGCTTTATCCGATAAGTCCATGCCCGAATACTCAGGTTTATCTGTTTTTGTCTGGCAAGAGAAAAAGCAGGCCATAAAAATAGCCAACGCAGAAATTGGTCGTAATTTACTCATAATAGTCCCCTTATACTTTAATATCACAAATATAATGAATATTAAATACCATCGTATTCCTGATAACATATATTAACATTTCGAACTACCACAGGGTATTACTTAAAAACAATAATTTTCTATATAACAGCAATTTAAATAAAAATTACATTTTTATTTTCTAAAAACAAGTTAAAATTCTCTCCGTGTTTTATATTATATAAATTATACAAATATTAAAGTGCTAAATAAACGAATTTTTTAAAGTCAATTGGCAAGCCATTTTTTAAAATCGGCAACACGCACTTTATTAATCAGAATACGTTCGGGAATAGAAACAGAAAGGTTTACAGATAGTTTGTTTCCAAACCAGAAAGAAAGATCTTTTATTGCTTTTCGGGCAATAATATATTGGCGGTTGGCACGGTAAAAATGAGTAGGATTAAGTTGATGCATCAACTCTTCCAATGTTTGATCCAAGTAAAAGGTTTTATTATCAAGCGTAAGTACTTTTACCATTTTGGTATCAATATAAATACAAGCAATATTACTTGTAGCCAAAGGTATTAGTTTATCTTTTTGTGGAACTAGAAAATATGATTTATAAGTAATAGGTTCCTGTTTAATGCTTTGCAGTAATTTATTAATCAGTTCCGTATTATCTTGCTTTGCAGTCGATAAGTTTTTGTATTTTTGGATAGCGCGTCCTAAATCCTTCTTACTAATAGGTTTCAGTAAATAATCGATGCTGTTGACTTCAAAAGCTTTCAGCGCATATTCGTCGTATGCGGTAGTAAAAATAATAGGACAGGTAATTGACACTTCGTCAAATATGGAAAAAGAAGAACCGTCTGCCAGATGAATGTCCATAAAAACCAACTCTGGCACGGCATGCTGACGAAACCACTCCACCGTTTCGTCAATAGATTGCAGAACTGCCACTATTTCTATTTCCGGATAAACTTCGTGGATAAGCGATTTCAAAGCTTGCGCTGCAACTGCTTCATCTTCTATAATTAAGGCGTTCATATTATTATGATATTAATAGATATTTGCTTCGCGATATTAATAGATATTTGCCTCCGGCGATATGATAATTTCAATATCTTAATATCAATGAACATTTACAAATATCCAATATTTTATTAAGTATTTTCAATTAAAGGAATCATCACTTCAAATACATTATTAGATGTATTGATAATAATATCTCTTTTCCACATCAGGCGATAGCGTTCGGTAAGATTAGATAAACCGATACCTTCGCCGCTTTCTTTTTCTTTTTTTAATTGTATAGGATTCGCGATACTAAGCATCCCGTCTGATGTAGTACGAATGGTAATAGTTAACGGTTGCTTATTGCTTACCACGCTATGTTTAATAGCGTTTTCCACTAATGTTTGCAATGATAACGGAATAATAAAATAAGAATTGTATTGTCTATCTATTTCCTGTACAAACTCCAAACTTTCGCCATAGCGTATCTGCATTAAATGGCAATAAGCCTGTGTAAATTTCAATTCCTCTTCGAGTGTAATAATATACTTGTTTTGTAATGTATAACGAAAAACAAATGACAATTGCTGTACATACTCCTGAGCCTTATCTGTATCTATTTTAATAAGAGAATTTAATGTATTTAGCGAATTAAACAAAAAATGCGGATCGACCTGTTGCTTCAATGACATAAAACGTGTTTTCATATTTTCAGCATGCAACGTTTCATTTTCCAATGCCATTTCCTGCTTTTTCTCGGAAAGGTAAAGCAATTGCGACGATAATATCACAACAACAGCAATAAAATAATCACGAAACATTCCCCCTCTGATAAATCTTTCCGGATG
>JAVBUB010000012.1:0-6981 GCA_031555675.1 Paludibacteraceae bacterium
AACCGGTGTAAAAAAGGATTTGATTATAGTAAAATTGAATAATACTTCGATAAAATCTATAGATGATATTGAAAAAGTAGTAGGCGATGTGCAGAATAATTCTGAGAATGATAAGGGACTGTTTATTACCGGAATTTATCCGAACGGACAGGTTGCTTATTATGTGGTGGATTTAGCTGTGAAATAATGTTTTGGAATTTCCCGCAAAGACACAAAAAAATATTGTCTTTTTTGTGTTCTTTGTGTCTTTGTGGGAGATTTAAAATTCTTTGTAAAAAGGTTTCTAAAAGGAGAAACTTTTCCTTGTTTTAACTGTTTACTAAGAGGAAGATATGAGGTAAATTATTTTTGTGAAATAGTATGCATGATTAACAAAATTTTATCTATCTTTGCCTTCTTGAATTTTAATCTCCGATTATGAGACAATTAAAAATTACCAAATCCATTACTAACCGCGAAAGTGCATCGCTTGATAAATATTTGCAAGAGATTGGCCGCGAAGATCTTATCACAGTTGAGGAAGAAGTAGAACTCGCCCAACGAATAAGAAAAGGTGACCGCATCGCTCTTGAAAAATTGACTCGCGCCAACTTGCGCTTTGTGGTGTCTGTTGCTAAGCAATACCAAAACCAGGGTTTGAGTCTTCCCGACTTAATTAACGAAGGAAACCTCGGATTGATAAAAGCAGCTGAAAAGTTTGACGAAACAAGAGGATTTAAATTCATTTCTTATGCTGTATGGTGGATTCGCCAATCTATCTTGCAAGCATTGGCTGAACAATCGCGTATTGTACGCTTACCTCTTAACCAGGTTGGTTCGTTGAATAAAATCAACAAAGCTTTTTCTAAATTCGAACAGGAAAACGAACGGAAACCTTCGCCCGAAGAATTGGCAGATGAATTGGAAATTCCGGTAGATAAAATTGCCGATACCTTAAAAGTATCCGGCCGTCATATTTCTGTGGATGCTCCTTTTATCGAAGGTGAAGACAACAGTTTATTGGATGTGTTGATCAACGATGATTCTCCCATGGCCGACCGCTCTTTGGTAAACGAATCACTGTCTAAAGAAATTAACCGCGCCCTCGAAACATTAACAGAAAGAGAAAGCGATATCATCAAAATGTTTTTTGGTATCGGTTCACAAGAAATGACTCTGGAAGAAATCGGGGATAAGTTCGGATTAACCCGCGAAAGGGTAAGACAGATCAAAGAAAAAGCCATCAGAAGATTGCGTCAAAATTCACGTAGTAAATTATTGAAAGGTTATTTAGGATAATCTTTTTCAGTAGTAAATGTAAAACGGATTCTATTCAGGATCCGTTTTTTTATGAGAGGTTAGTTAGAACGCGAATTACGCAAATTTTTGCAAAACAACACATAGAATTAATGTACAATTATTACACAAAATAGAACACAATGAAGAGTTGCGTAATTTGTGTTCAAAAGTCATTTGCTTACTCCCCAAAATTATTCAATAATTGCTCTACCAGTTGAACAACTTTTTTCCTTTCTCCTATAAAGTTATTAATCATTATGCAAAAAACATATTCCTTGTTATTTTTGCTGATATAGCCGGCATAACATTGTACATTACGGAAGCTTCCGCTTTTTACATGCACTTTTCCACTTAAAGACGTGTCTTTCAAAAAGAATTCAACTGTTCCGTTTTTACCCGCGATGGGTAGTGATGCATAAAAGGTAGTGACATAGCTACTTTTTTGTTTCATATATGCCAATATATCGGTGATGAAATCGGCACAGATCGCGTTTTTGGGTGAAAGTCCGGAACCATCATACATAAATAGTCCCGACACGTCTATTCCTTTTTCCATCCAAAAATCACGTACCAGTTTTAATGCAGAATCAAAATTGGCCGTAGAATCTTTTTGTAACGACAGGTGTTTTAGTAAATGCTCCGCGAAATTGTTATTGCTGAATACATTGGTAACTTTAATGATTTCCGACAGAGGTGGAGACTGATGTGTATAAATAATAAATCTTTTTTCCTGCGGTTTTGTATAAGAAACTTCTGCCTGTCCGTTTATACTAATGCCCGCTTCTTTTAATTTTTCTCCGAAATATTGCGCCAGAAAGAGTGGGGGATTGGATATATCGCCTTTTACATTGATAATATTTTGGTTTTCGCGGACAGTACCTTGCAAAGTTCTTTGGGTGTTATAAGGCTCACCGAGAACACATATATTGTCTTTTTTGCAGGAAATGACAGATAAATTATTTTCATAGAAGTAGCCTACATCGGGAAAGGTTTTAATGATTTCGGGTTTTGATCCGCTTTGCTTGCTTTTCAGCGAAATAAGTGTAGTATTATCGAAAACGGCCACAGGAAAAACGCCGGCTCCGTAGTAATTTCCCAAATCTTCGCGCAGCCATAATACCGGAACGGGTTGTTGATCATATAGACTGGCGTCTGCCATAATATTTCCGTAAATATTCCTGATGCCTTTTTCTTTTAACTGCGAAATCCAGGTTTGGATAAAAATCGTGTCTTTAAAGTATTTGGATCCCAATGTGGGATCTCCGTTTCCGGTAATATATAAATTGCCTTGCAAAGTTCCTTCGGGATCAACGTAGCCATCTGTTTCGAGTATGGTTTTGAAACGATATTCCGGGCCTAATATTTCGAGCGCTGTAGCAGTGGTAATTAGTTTGGTAACCGATGCGGGAGTGCACGATTTCTGCGAATTATAGCTGATAACGGCGCTATTGGATGCAACATCGCGAATCGTAAAACTGATTTGAGCATGGCGTAAAGAGGTATCAGCAACAAATGTTTTTAAAGCGTTGTTGGTTTGCCCTTGAATTATAAAAGAAAAGGAAACGAAAAACAACAGGGTAATATGTATTTTAGATAGTTTCATGTTGGTTGTTATTTGCGTTAATTTGTGAAATTCGCGTTCTGCTAAATTCTTTTAATCCGCATTTCGCATTTCTTGCAATCAAATTCCAATGGTAATACTTCGTTTTTATAATGTAAAGTAAAAGGTTCTTTAAAAGCCAAATTGTTTTTATTGCCCAAGGAGTATTTGGCGCAATACCCCAAGCTATATTTCAGGCAGTGTTTGGTAAACATGAGCGGCACATGTTGAACTTGTTTTTTCTCAAATGCCGGTTCTATGGGTGTAACGCCATGTTGTTTGTAAAATTCGGCGGCTTTTTCATTGTAAACATTTCCCAGATACGATAATTCTTTTTCCGGATAATGATGAAAGGTCGGTTCTGTCTTTTTACGTTCGAAAGTATAATTATCTTTTCTCACTTGTTCCAAACCTTCAATAATGGTTCGTCGCCATTCGGATAATATAGAGTTGGGAATAAAGTATGCTTCGGGTAATTGTATGTGGATGAAATGTGGATAAAAATCCGTATTCCCCAATTTTGACAGCTGTTCCCGTATATTCTCTATTGCTTTGTCGGGATTGTTTGCTTTTTCTTTGTTTGCAGGAAAATGGGTAGAAAAAATATTTCCGTCTTCATCTTTTGCTTCTAAAGAGAATCCATCAGAAGTTTCCGACAAGGTAATATCAATAGCTATTTTTCTTTCGGACGATTTCTTTTCTAGTGACTTTGAAAACTCATAGTCAAGATTCCGGAAAATCTCTGTGTCTTTATTAATATCCGGCATTTGTGCCGGATATAATTTATTACCTTCTGCTTTGTTGATCCTGAAACCGCAAAACTCTCCCTGTTTATCAAGAAAGCATAATCCATCTCCATTATGAAAGGTAAAACCATTATTGAAGACAAGATAATTTTTTCCTATTTCTTTGGGTTTCCCAATATATTCTCCTTTGGATTTGGGTGTTTCAAATGATGAAATATCATTATCCCGTCTATTTAAAAAATAAGTGGTAGATCCTCTGTGAAATGATTTTTCGGGATTGGGTTCAAAAAAGTAAGTAATTCTTCCGGATGATGATTTTTTATATTGATCCGATCCGGATAGAATAGCATCTAATTTTTGCCGGTAAAAAGCTGTGATATTTTTCACATAATCAACATCTTTTAACCGTCCTTCTATCTTGAAGGATGATACTCCTGCATCTAACAGGTCTTTTAGTTGTGCCGACAGATTCAAATCTTTGAGGGAAAGAAGGTGCTTGTTATGAGCTATTGTTTTTCCTTCAGCATCAATGAGATCATAAGGTAACCTGCAAAATTGAGCGCATTCTCCCCGGTTGGCGCTTCTTCCGCCAATGGCCTGGCTTATGTAACATTGTCCGCTATAGCTTACACATAAAGCTCCATGTACAAAAACTTCGACGGGTACTTTTACTTGCGAGGTAATATTTTTTATTTGCTCCAGGCTTAATTCCCTGGCTAATACAATTTGTGAAAATCCGGCTTGTTCAAGAAATTGCACTTTTTCTACTGTCCTGTTATCTGTTTGTGTGCTGGCATGCAGGGCAATGGGAGGTAAATCGAGTTGCAACATACCCATATCCTGAACGATGAGGGCGTCTGCTCCGGCATGGTAAAGATTTTTGATGAGCTGTTGAGCTTCTTCCAGTTCGCTGTCTTTCAGAATCGTATTGAGCGCCACATAAACACGGGCATTGAACTTGTGCGCGTAAGAGGCGAGTTGTTCAATCTCTTTGATGGAATTTCCGGCAGAAGCGCGGGCGCTAAATTTGGGTGCGCCGATATATATGGCATCGGCGCCATGATTAATGGCTTCGGTACCGCATTCAATATTTTTGGCGGGAGAGAGTAATTCAATGTTATGCTGATGATTCATAATGCAAAAATAGATTATTTATTCAAAACATTTTATAACCTTACAATGTTATTACTATTAAACCAATTAATTAAAAAGGATATGAAAGCTTTTATAAAATTATCATTACTGGCCGTTGTGCTTTTAATGGCTTCGTGTACTACTACGCAAATAGTTTCTTCCTGGACAATGAGTAACCCACCTGCCGATGTCGCGAAGAAAATGCTGGTAGTTGGTGTGATGCAAGATCGCGGTCAACGTGACAATATAGAGCAGGCTATGGTGGCAGAACTAAATAAAGCAGGCATCAGTTCGGCCAGTGCTATGACTCTTTTCGGACCTAATGGTTTTCAGGGATTAAAAGAAGAACAGATAAATGAAAAATTGAAAAATTCGGGTTATTCATCGGTAATGATTGTTTCGCTGGTGGATAAAAAAAGAGAAGCTTCTTTTTCCCCGGGATATTACTATTCTGCTCCTTATCCGGTAGGTTACAGTCTTTATTACAGACGTTATATGTACGCATATGACTACATGTATACACCGGGTTATTTTTCGGTAAGCACCAATTATGTATTACAGGCAGATCTTTATACAGCAACTCCGGATCAGCTTGTTTACTCTGCTCAAACACAAACTTATGATCCTGAAAATGCCCAGGATTTGGCTACCAGTTTCGCAAAAGCCATTGTAACCGACATGAAAACAAAAAAACTTATCCAATAAAAATAAATAATTGAATAATAAAAGAATAACGGATTAACAAAAGGGTTTCTGCCCGAGTTAATCCGTTATTCTTTTATTATTCAATTATTCTATCAGTGTATCTCATCGATGTTGTAAGGTGTTTCCTGATAAACAAAATAGTTTAGCCAGTTGGCAAACAACAAAGTGGCGTGCGATCGCCAGCGTACTACCGGTTTGTTTTTCGGATTATCATTTTTGTAATAATTCTTCGGAATTTCGATTTCCAATCCTTTCTTCACATCCCTCTTGTATTCCGTGTCAAGTGTTTCAGGCGCATATTCCGAGTGTCCTGTAACAAAAAACTCGCGGCCATTGCGTGCCATTACCATATATACGCCGGCATCTTCCGATTCGGACAAAATAGTAAGTTCCGGATGTTTTTTAATGTCTTCTCTTCTTACTTCGGTATGGCGGCTGTGAGGTACATAAAATATATCGTCGAACCCTCTGAAAATCGGATTGTGCGGATCGTTTGGCGTGTGCTCGAATACGCCGAACATTTTCTTATCCAACGGATGTTTAGGTATGCCATAGTAGTGGTGCAACGCCGCTTGTGCCGACCAGCAAATAAAGAATGTTGAAGTAACATTGGTTTTAGCCCAATCGAGAATCTGTACCAGTTCTTTCCAGTATTTAACCTGCGGATAATCCATTTGTTCTACAGGAGCGCCGGTAATAATGAGTCCGTCATACTTTTTAGAAGGATCGAAATCCTTGTAAAAAGCTTTCATGTGTTCTATCGGCGTATTTTTCGATGTGTGGCTTTTGAGCTTGATAAAATCAATTTCTACTTGCAAAGGCGAGTTGGACAATACGCGGATGAGATCGGTTTCGGTGGTTATTTTAATCGGCATCAAATTTAAAAAGGCGATTTTCAGCGGACGGATGTCTTGTGTAGAAGCCCGTGATGTATCGATGACGAAGATATTTTCTTCTTTCAGTAATTCGATGGCCGGTAATTTATCTGGAATATTTAATGGCATAATCCTTGTAATTTGTATCGAAATACAAAGATAGTTAAGAATTAAGAATTAAGAATTAAGAATGAGGGAAAAGTTTTTGATGAGAGAGCATTTAAAAGAAAGTTAATTCAAGATTTAATATTCAATATTAAATCTTGAATCTGTAAGTAGTTTATTCAAACAATTTTTCTATTTCTTTTTTATATTTTTCCTGAATAATTCTTCTTTTTATTTTCAGGGTAGGGGTCAGGATGCCATTTTCCTGCGTCCATTCGTCGGGAATCAATTCATATCTTCTTATTTTTTCGGTATCGCCAAAATACGAATTGTATTCTTTTACAACTTTATCGAATGTTTTCTTTATATCAGGGTTTTCTATAATTTCTTGGGCAGAATTGTATTTTATTTTGTTCTTACGTGCCCATATTTTCAGAAAATTAAAATCGGGAACAATCAAAGCGGCGGCAAATTTCTGGTTTTCGCCCAGTACTACCATGTTTTCGATAAAACGAGATTGTGTAAACTTATCTTCAAT
>JAVBUB010000222.1:0-2957 GCA_031555675.1 Paludibacteraceae bacterium
GCTCGGCAAGCAATTTTCCGGCAAGAAGGCAAACCGCTTTATCGAATGGTTTACTTACAATGATGAGAGCATCGACGGAAAAAGTAAAACAAAAGCATACGCCTTGTTTGAAAGTTCTTTTATCGACAGCATAGAAGTGGGAACGGCCAAAGACTTACAACAAATCCATGCCTATTTGTTCGGCGGGCTTTACGATTTTGCCGGACAAATAAGGCAAAAGAAAAGGAATTGATTATTCGTATTATTACGAAGAAAACGAGTAACTATCCAGCTAAATCCAACGATAATGTGACCGATAATTATCGTTTTATCTGTATCGCATTTGTACCATGTGATTTTAATTTACTGATATTCAGTATCCATTTCTTTTGACGATGAAAATTAAACACTTTTATAAGAAATAAATTCAACCAAATTTATATAGTTGTATTTTAAATAATTACATATTGAAGTTGTATTTATTTAACAACTCTTTTTCTATCTTAAAACTTTGCTTATTTTACATATTCTTCTAATTTTGCGAAGATTGAGTATATAAATAAACAACATAAACTATTCAATCTTTCTGCAAACATAATTTAATAACAAATATTTTCATGAAAATCAACTTCTATATCAATCAAAAAGTTCTTTTCGGACAAACGATCTGTATTTGTGGTTCGTTGCCCGAACTCGGACAATGGGACGAAAATAAAGCCATTGAAATGAGTAACAGCGGTATTACCGACTGGGCTTATACTTTAGAATCTGAAAACAATCCTGTCGATTTCGAATATTATTACCTGATCAAAGAAAATAATACTGTTGTTGCCAAAGAATGGGGCAATCCACGAAAAATCGGATTAAACAATGGCAAAACTTTTTTCATGAACGACTGCTGGTATGATGCACCCAAACAACATTTTTTATATTCTTCGGCCTTTACCGACAGTTTTTTTGCCCCGGGAGTGATCGAAAAATCGCCCGAATACTATAACGAGTCTGTGCTACTAACAACCAGATGTCCATATGTAGAAAAAGAACAAGAACTAGTAATATTGGGCGAATCCGATTTATTGGGTTACTGGCAGCCGGAAAATGCCCTCCACATGCAACAAACATCCTATGGGCAATGGAGCATTATGTTCGACGCTTCGGAGATAAAAAATCCGCTGCAATATAAATTTGCCATATACGATACCATTACCGATACTATAATACATTGGGAAGAAGGAAGCAACAAAACTTTATTCCCGTTTAATCAGGGTGAAAATTCCGTTCAAATCGTCAACTTCGATTACCAGCATGCATGCCTGAACTGGAAGACTTCGGGAATAGCCATCCCTGTTTTCTCATTGCGTACGAAAAAGAGTTTCGGTATTGGAGAATTTTCCGACTTAAAAATGATGACCGACTGGGCCAAAGCTACCGGCATGAAAATTATCCAGATTCTTCCGGTCAACGATACTACCATTACGCATACATGGACAGATTCTTACCCGTATAATGCGATTTCCATCTATGCACTTCATCCGATATACTTAGGGTTAAATGAATTTCCACTTGACAACTCCGCTCTTTTTAAAGAATATAAAGAAAAAGCTGCTGCTTTAAACAGCCTCAAAAGTGTAGATTACGAAAAAGTACATCAATTAAAGAGTGCCTACATAGTAGATCTTTACAAAGAGAGAGGAGATAAAACACTTCAATCCAATGAATTTAAAAAGTTTTTCAAGAAAAATGAATCATGGATTTTTCCTTATGCCTGCTTCTGTTATTTCAGAGATGAATATAAAACAGCCAATTATGAAGCCTGGAATCAATACAGCAAATACAACCAAAAAGCATTGTCTGAGTTAATAGAAAAAGACAATGCCATGAAACAGGATGTTTATCTTACTTATTTCACACAGTATTTGCTCCACGTGCAATTATTAGAAGTAAAAAAATACGCGCATAAAAACGAGGTAATATTAAAAGGAGATATTCCGATTGGCATCAGCCACGACAGCGTAGGCGCCTGGGTAGAACCGCACTTATTCAACCTGGACACTCAAACGGGCGCTCCACCCGATGATTTTTCGGCTTATGGACAAAATTGGGGATTCCCGACTTACAACTGGGACGAAATGTCGAAAAACAACTACCAATGGTGGATAAAACGCTTCTGTAAAATGTCCGATTATTTTGATGCTTACCGCATAGACCATATATTGGGATTTTTCCGTATCTGGGAAATACCTCTTCACTCCGTTCAGGGATTATTGGGTTATTTTAGCCCTGCCCTACCCTTTACAATAGAAGAACTCGGCAGCCGTGGCATTGTGTTTGACGAAGAAAGAATGACACAACCTTATATTCACGAACATTTCTTATCGCATATTTTTGAGAATAACACGCAGGAAGCGATAAAAGAATACCTGATACCTACCGGAGAAAACAGATATAAACTAAAAGACATTTGCAATACACAGGTAAAAATAAAAGCGTTGTTTGCCGGCAAAAACGATGACAAGAGTAATAACCTTCGTAATGGATTATATAGCTTATGCAACGAGGTTCTTTTTATCAGGGATAAACGGGAACCCAACAAATTTCATCCACGCATTATGGCTCACACCAGTTTTTCATTTGCCGACCTGAACGACAGTGAAAAGGCTGCGTTTCATGAGCTTTATGTGCATTTTTTCTTCCAACGTCACAACCAGTTCTGGCGCGAACAAGCCATGAAAAAATTACCTGTACTGATCTCGTCTACCGATATGCTCGTTTGCGGCGAAGATCTGGGTATGATTCCCGATTGCGTGCCCCCGGTAATGGACGAGTTGCAAATATTAAGACTCGAAATACAACGTATGCCGAAAGATATCAACCAGAAGTTTGAAAACCTTAACTTTATTCCATACCTTTCCGTTTGTACCACTTCTACGCACGATATGTCGCCCATACGTGCCTGGTGGGAAGAAGACAAGCACGTT
>JAVBUB010000086.1:0-7283 GCA_031555675.1 Paludibacteraceae bacterium
GTCCCCGAAACATGGCAAAAAGTCATACAAGGATTAAGTTTCAGCAGGTCTTTGGCAAATGACATAACCATATCATATGTTATGTGTTTGTAGTCCTGTTCATTCATTCCTACAGAGCTTTTTCCGGCACAGTAAAAACAAGCGTCATATCCCATCAATTGGTTTTTAATGTTTTCCAGGTTAAAAAAATCGGACACAATGCATTCTTTCAATTTCGGATTTTTGGCTCCTTCGTATGGGCTGCGGTTTATTATCAGTATTTTTTCAACATTGGGGTTGGCCATACATTCCAACAATACGCCTTCTCCTACCATTCCGGTAGCACCTGTAATAATGACTTTCATTTCTGTATTTATTCAGTTATTATTTAAAATTTTTCTGCACTTGATCAATACTTTTTTCTCATCAAATAGGGTAGTGGCGAATAAATACACATTACCACCATCGGCTATTTTTAGCTTTTTTCGCAATGCATCTACTGTTTCAGGGAAATTTCGTATGGTAATATTGGCTTGACGTATCTCTTGCAATTGTTGTTTGATGCTTTGTTTATTCAACGAAAAATAGGAGTCCACTAAAAATATCCTGCCGGGAAAATCATCCCGTAAAACATCCGAAGTATATAAATGGCTGTTGGGATGCAGTTTTTTCAATCCAAAGCGTTTCGCTACGGACTTGTAAGCTCCAACCTTTAAAATAGCCGCATTAGGCTCATATAAATACTTTTCGGGCTGCGATGTATATTCACATATGGTTTCTTGTTCTTCCTGTAATGAAAATAGAAAAGAGTCTTCGTGTTTATTCTTGTGAAGATTTACGGAAGCAATGGATATTTCGATAGCTTTATTCTTCAGCAGGAAAAGTAGTTCCTTACATTCGTTTTCTATTGCTACCACAAATATATTAGATGTATATTTCAGTTCGTTTAATGCCAGCGATATATCGTGCATGGGCGATGACTTTACCAATACCGTATTGGCTTTTAAGAGCAAAAGAGTTAGAAGTTGGGTAATGTCCGGCTCGCAATCTGCAAAAGCCACTGTCTTTTTCCCTTTGGTATCTCGCCGTGCCGGATCTATAAAGATACAGTCTACCGGTTCCATTGACTGCAAATACTCTACCGAATCCATATTTTTTACCAGAATATGAGATAATCTCAATATTTTGAAATTTTGCCGGGCAATTTCGCATAATTCTTCGTTACGTTCCACATAAACAACTTCATTGAAATGCTGTGCCATGAAAGCGCAATCTACTCCAAATCCTCCAGTAAGGTCAACCAATGTGTTGCCTTGTATTAATCCGGACTTAAAAATAGCGGTTTGTTCCGAAGAGCTTTGTTCTACCGATAACTGAACGGGGAAAATAATATCAGGGTTTTTGTACCAGCTTGGTATTTTATGCTGAATGGCTTTTCTGGCTTTTATTTGTTGTATGGCCCACAGAACATCTACACCGGAATCGCGCTTGGCACTTAATGCAAGCTTAGACGGATCATCGTTGATATGCTCGAGAATAAATTCCCTGGTTTGCGGGTTCATATGGGATGTTATTTACGATTCATCTTCTTCTCCCTGCAGTACAGGCAAACCGATATGAAAACGTACAGCCAGAATGCGTGAAATAATAACGCTCGCAATAGTAGTTATTTGAATTACCACCTCATTTACATGCAAACAATAAAGTATGCTGAAAATAATACCACCCAAGATACAGGCCGAAGCATATATTTCTTTCCTGAAAATAAGAGGTTCTTCGTTAATCAATATGTCCCGGATAATACCACCTACAGCGCCTGTTATCATACCCATAATAATGGCTACCCATAATGGATGACCAATGGCCAGTGTTTTTTCTATACCCACCAGTACAAACAATCCAAGCCCTATGGTATCAAATATAAAGAAAGTATGTTCCATGCGAATCAAGTGCTTGCTGAACATGATTACAAATACCAGTGCGAACCCTGTGCAAATTAAATAGCTGGGAGTTGACAGCCAAAAAGGAGTGAGACCGAGCAATAAATCACGGGTAGTTCCGCCACCCACTGCTGTAGCAAAACCTACCACAAAAGCTCCGAATAGATCAAATTTTTTAGAGGATGCCAACCGGATACCACTAATGGCAAAAGCAAAAGTACCGATGTATTCTATAATTGTAACGAGCATGAGATAAGATATTAATAGAATAACAGAATAATTGATTAACCGAATAATAAACTGAATTCGCTTTTATTCAGTTAATCTATAATTTTCAGAGGCAAATATAGATTATAAAACTGATTTTTCATGCAGAAAAATTGAAAAATATGGACGTTTTGATTTCTATAATTAGAGAATTTTGTACCTTCGCGCTCCCAAAGTACAAGAAATGACTTACCGACAATTTAAATCTGATTTTTTAAAAAATGAATACTTTCTTTCACGCCATAAAAATGCTTCATTTTCGGCTACTACAGTTGCTATTTGTGTATTCATATCCTATTGGTTTAATTTAGGAATACTGTCCGGAGCTTTAATTATCGGCGCTCAAAGCGTTACCGGAATCAATAGGCAGGGAGCTTTCCGTATCCGATTAAATATTGCCTGGAAAGCTGCTTTTGTGCTTTCTTTTTCTGCCTTGCTCGGTTTCATAGGAAGCCAACATTTTTTGCTATCTCTGCTGGTTGCTGTTATATTAGCTTTTGTTTTCGGATGGTGCCGGCAAATGTTTCCACTTAACTGGCCTGATATTATTATACCTTCTGGTGTACTCTTTTTTTTGAATTATACCCATCCCATGGTATTGGTTACTACTTATGGAGCTATTATCGGACTTGTTTTTGAAATTTTACTGGGTATCTTTATCTACTTAAAACGGTATTACCGGCATAAAATCAGTATAGCGCCCATTTCGGAAAAACCACCATTGCAAGATGAATCCGATAAATCAATACTTGGGTTAAAAGAATATCTGTTTGTATATAGTGTAGAGCTGGCTTTACTACTGATTACCGGATTTTTTATTATGCAATATACCACTTATCCGCATGCATATTGGATGCCACTAACGGCCATTATAGTGCTGAAAGTAGGACGTAAAACCACTTTAAAGCGTGTATTGGAACGTACCCTAGGTACATTGGCCGGATGTTTGCTGGGAACCTTTTTGCTGTATCTACAGGTAAATCTACTGATCGAAGCCATCGCCATGGTTACTTGTATTTACTTTTTTATTTACTATTTGAAATACAATTATGCGCTGGGAAGTGTTTTTATTACTACCTTTGTTTTATTGCTGCTCAACGATAAAACCGACGGGTCTTCCATGATTATTGTCGAACGTATGATATTTACAGTATTGGGCGGCGTGTTGGCCATGATTATTTCACTTATATTCTTGAAAAAAGAAAGATTATAGTCTGCAAATTTTATAAAGTTTATACTTGTAACTTTATAACTTTATGAATCTTATAACTCATTTTTATTTTTATGCGTATCGATATTATAACCGTTCTTCCCGAGTTGCTCGAAAGCCCTTTTAAGCATTCTATTTTAAAACGCGCACAAGCAAAAGGCATCGCCGAAATTGTAGTTCATAACCTTCGCGATTTTACCAACGATCCGCATCGCAGGGTAGACGATTATGCTTTTGGCTTTGGAGCAGGAATGGTTTTGCAGGTGGAACCGGTAGACAATGCCATCAGTTTTTTGAAAAGCCAGCGAGAGTATGACGAAATAATTTACACTTCTCCCGATGGACAAATATTCGACCAAAAAATGGCAAATTCAATGTCTATGCTTAAGAATATAATTATCCTTTGTGGACACTATAAAGGCGTGGATCATCGTATCAGAGAACATTTGATCACTAAAGAGGTGTCAGTAGGAGATTTTGTATTAACAGGCGGCGAACTTGCTGCTTCAATAATGGTTGATGCTATTATTCGCATAATACCCGGGGCTATTTCGGACGAACAATCGGCTTTATCAGATAGCTTTCAGGATAATTTATTAGCCCCGCCCGTTTATACCCGTCCTGCCGAATATAAAGGCTGGAAAGTACCCGATATTTTACTGTCCGGACACCAAAGGAAGGTGCACGAATGGGAAATGGAACAGGCCTACGAAAGAACTAAAAAACTAAGACCGGATTTGTTAGAGGAAGAGTGAGAAATTAAGAATTAAGAATTAAGAAAATACTTAAAACTCCTGTATAAATAATTTGCGTTCTACATTTTCAAATGCTCCATCAGCTTCTGAAATTCACTTTCAAAATTCGGTGTAAAAATTTCTTTTCCTGTATTTTCTTCAATATTTTGTATTGTCCAGAATTTCCCTCCGTCTAGTTCGGATGCATCAGGAAATATTTCATTATCATAGATCGTTCTGAAAGTGTGCACCAGTTCTCTTTCTACCGGAGAGCAAAATACATAACGAAAAGCAAATACAGGATTAAAATCTTTGATACCCAATTCTTCTGAAGCTTCGCGGAACAAAGCATTCTCAATGGTTTCCCCGTAATCTACATGTCCACCCACTGCGGTATCCCATTTGCCGGGCTGTATGTCTTTGAACATGCTTCTTTTTTGGAGGTATAATTCTCCTGCCGTATTAAAAATATGAAGATGAATAACAGGATGTAATAACATCGAAGAACCGTTGTGGCAAACACTCCGGCTTTCTTTTCCGATCAATGACCCGTTTTCGTCTACAATCGGAAAAAATTCAGGCATTATATTTAATAATAGATAATAATTCTTTGTGGAACCAACGGTCAGCGTAGCTAAAATTAAAACGACCTCTTAATTATCCTCTTGAGATTGTTTAGGTGTGGCGGTGTTTTTCTGTCCCATGGAACAAGAACCGCAGAAAATAGCGTTAGGTTCTATAACCAATATGGCAGTTTGTATGTCACCATTTACTTTTCCGGTAGATTGTATGGTCAGGGTTTCATTTACTTTCATATTTCCTGTTAATGTTCCGATAATTTCGGCATTGGTACAAAAAATATTTCCGGCAACATTGCCTGTAGGACCTATAATGACTTTTCCTTTGCAATTAATGTTACCTTCTACTGTTCCATCTATGCGTACATCGGTATCGGCAAAAATTTCTCCTTTTACAAGGCAACCAAACGCTAGGGAGTTATGAGATACTGAGCTTACTTCTTTAGCCATATTTGTAGTTCATTTTAGGTTTCAAAGTTAACGGTTTTTTATATAAATAGAGAATTTTATAAGTTAAAAGATTTTGTTCTTTATTTTCATTTCATATTTTTTTATTAAAAACTATCCTCTTGGGTAGTTGACACATATTATAATGTGTTATATTTTTGTAGAAAGTTTGATTGTAGATATTGAGCGCAAATTACTATATAATCCATATTATAAAATACTGTTATAATTTGCACAAAAACTTGTAGTAATATGGTTGTATGTAATTTGCGTTTTTATAATTTGAATACTTTCCCCACTTAATCCTTTTTTCCCAATATAAAATAAATTCATAAATAGAAAAGCCCAACATTAAAAATGTTGGGCTTTTCGTGGAGCGGAAGACGGGGCTCAAACCCGCGACCCTCAGCTTGGAAGGCTAATGCTCTATCAACTGAGCTACTTCCGCAAATTTAGTGGGCAGTGATGGATTCGAACCACCGAAGTCGAAAGACAACTGAGTTACAGTCAGTCCCATTTGGCCACTCTGGTAACTGCCCTTCCTTATTTTTGCGATGCAAAGGTAAATACTATTTTTTAATTATCAAAATAAATTCGCCATTTTTATTGCGGTAATTGCACTTTCTATGCCTTTATTTCCTAATTTTCCTCCCGCTCTATCTTCGGCTTGTTCTAACGTATTGGTAGTGAGCACTCCAAAAATAACAGGCGCTAAGGCCTTTTCTGCATACCTGGCGTTTAAAGCGGCAACTCCTTGGGTTACTCCTTGGCAAACATAATCGAAATGTGGAGTATCTCCTTGAATTACGCATCCCAATACCATAATACCATTATATTTCCGTTCATTTTGCAATATGTTGGCAGCATACGTCAACTCAAATGTACCCGGAACATGTATTACTGTTATATTGGCTTTATCTACGCCATGTTCCAGTAGAGTATTATATGCGCCATAAAGCAGCGCGTGAGTAATGTCCGGATTCCAATCTGCCACCGCAATAGCGTAAGATTGTGTATGGAGTATATCTTTTGATGGCATTTCGTCTGCGTTATACTCGGATAAGTTATGATATTTTGTAGCCATTTGTTATTTAATTTAAAATTCAACATTTAATATTCAAAATTACTCTCGAAAGCATCTTTGACGGGGCAATCTTGGATATTCTTTTTACTGATAAAAAAAGGCAATTAAATTTTTTAATTGCCTTTTTTTAAAATGGTTGTTTTTATTTTTTAAGATATTCGGCCCTGTCTATATATTTTTCTATATCCATTGCTTCGGGGCTTTTGAAATATTTATCTTTAATTAAAGTATAATTAGCAATGGCTTTGTCGTATTTTCCTTGGCTTTCGTAAGCAATAGCCGCTTTTTTCAGGAAAATAGGAGAAACAATATCATTGTCGGCTTTATTGGCTGCTTTTTCGAAGAAAGAAATGGCTTTGTTAACATCGCCTAGTTCTACATAACAATCGCCAATTAATCCGACAATAGCAGGAGCTACTAAATTATCATCCGCGTCAAAATCTTTCAGGTATTTAATAGCAGCATTGTAATCTCCTAATTTATAATAAGAAATTCCGGTGTATGCTTTGGCCAGATTGGCTGTTTTTGTCATGCTGTATTCTTTGATAATCGATTTAAAACCAATATAATCACTACCATTACCATTTAATGCCAATTGGAAAGAATCTGCAGCAAAATAAGTTTCGCCTTTGTATATTTGTTCTTCAGCTTTTATTTCGCGTGGGGCAATGTATTTGTAACGGAAAAGAATAAATCCGGCAACAATGATTGCAATTACCAAAATACCAATTCCAAGTTGCTTGATATTATTTTCGATAAAAGCTTCAGATTTTCCTAACGCACTTTGTACTTTTTGTAGTTCATCAGGCTCATTTACATTTTTTTTCTTTGACATAGTTTTATGTTCTTATTTTATACATTTTCAGTTTCAGTCTGCAAAAGTACATTTTTTATATAAACAAAGAAAAATTTGGACTGATATTTTTCTTCATGTATGACAAAATTTATATTTTTAGTTATAAGTTGACGAGTAAACCAGTAGACAAGTATACAGTTTGATAGATAAATGTGAATAAAAAATTGCAAGTAAATACATTGAGAACA
>JAVBUB010000177.1:0-15916 GCA_031555675.1 Paludibacteraceae bacterium
TTGATGTCACAAGCCTTGCGCAAATTGACGGCCAATATCAATAAAACAAATACCACTTGTATCTTTATCAATCAGTTGCGTGAAAAAATCGGAGTGATGTTCGGTAATCCTGAAACAACCACCGGTGGTAACGCCCTTAAATTCTACGCTTCCGTGCGTTTGGATATCCGCAGAATAAGCGCTATCAAAGACGGCGAAGAAGTAAAAGGTAATCAAACCCGTGTAAAAGTGGTAAAAAACAAAGTAGCACCTCCTTTCCGAAAAGCAGAGTTCGACATTATGTTCGGAGAAGGCATCTCACGTAATGGCGAAATTATTGACATGGGGGTAGAACTGGGAATTATCAAGAAAAGTGGATCGTGGTTCAGCTACGGCGACACTAAACTAGGACAAGGACGCGAAGCTGCCAAAGATTGTATCAAAGACAATCCGGAATTGGCCGAAGAAATAGAAAACAAAATTACCGAAGCCATAAAAGACAAAAAATAATATTTCTAATGATTTTTATAAAGAGGATGTCTCAAAATAGAAATTAAGTCTCTGAGAATTGAGTATTCGCGTTCAGTCTCAGATAGGTGTCCGAATACAAAGAGGGTGAAATCACATTGTGAGACACCCTCTTTTTTAATAAAAATTCATACCTATATTTTTAAATTACACTGATGAAAAAGAAAATCTTGATATCCTACCCTCAACTCAAAGAAATTTTAATCCCTTTTAATAAGAATTTCGAGTTGATTTTTGCCAGTGAAAATGCAACTAAAGAGGAATATCTAAGATTATTACCCCAATGTGATGCATTTCTTTCCGCCTTTAATATTGTGGTAGATAAAGAAATAATTGATACGGGCAAGAATCTGAAAATCATTGCCAATTTTGCGGTAGGATTTAATAATATTGATGTGGTATATGCCACTCAAAAAGGCATTGCGGTGGCCAATACGCCCGATCCGGTGATAGAACCCACCGCCGAAATAACCTTTGGATTAATGATTGCCGCCGCGCGCAAAATAGCAGAGTGCGACCGAAAATTACGAGAAAATAATCTACGCTGGGGAACATTTGAAAACTTAGGTGTTTCGATGAACGATAAAACTTTGGGAATTATAGGCATGGGACGTATTGGGCAGGCCATTGCCCGTCGTGCCGTAGCTTCGTGCATGAAAGTGGTATATTACAACAGACATCGCTTGTCCGAAGAAACAGAAAAAAAATATAACGCCACTTACATATCATTTGATGAACTACTGGCTGTTTCCGATTATATCTCATTAAATATGCCATTGACACCCGAAACCCACCACCTAATAAACCAATCTGCCTTTGAGAAAATGAAAAACGGCGCCATTCTTGTCAATGCTGCCCGAGGTCCTGTAGTGGATGAATCGGCATTGGTCGAAAACCTGAAAAATGGAAAACTTCGGGCTGCTGCCTTAGATGTTTATGAATTTGAACCCAAGATTACTCCCGAATTATTAAAGCTGGATAATGTTGTGCTATCCCCACACAACGGAACCGCCACCACCGAAGGACGAAAAGAGATGGCAACATTCGCCTTTCAAAACATCATACGCTTTTTCGAAGGCCGTAAAGATTTTGCCTGTATAAATCCGGAGGTGTTGAAATGATATAGGGGATAAAATCAAAATAGCATCTTAAAAGGTACTACATAGTACGTTTTACGTTATATGTTTTGAAATACAGGGTTAGCGAGTTACATAAACTTATAAATAACTTTTATCTCCTCCATACATCAAATATATTAAAGTTTAATACGTTATTTAGATGCGATTACCTAATTTTGCAAATTATTTAACAATCCGGTAAAATATGAAATTATTCATCATTTTGATCATTCTTATATCTCTGTCATTTGTTATCAATCCAGTTCTCCTTTCGGCTCAAACCGATACAACCATGGTCACATCTTTACCGGTTATAACTCTCGATGTCAATGATTCCCTTCAACAGTCCTACATAAATAATACTTTACTTCCTCCCGAAAAAAAGAAAACGGATTTCTTTCATGCCCCTTATTCTAAATTTATAATTCCAACAGCTTTTGTAACCTATGGAATTTTAACGCGATTCGTTAATCCGTTGGAAAAATTCGATCATAATATACATTATGAATTAAGTAATTGGAAAGAAGGGAAAGTAACTTCTGTTGACGATTATTTGCAATATGTTCCCGTTGCTACCGTGTTTGCATTGGATCTTGCCAAAGTAAAAGCCAAGCATAATTTTAGAGATCAGGTAATTGTAACAGCCAGTTCTTACCTCATAACAGCCATAGTAGTACAAACAGTAAAGAAAACAACAGCAGTGGCACGTCCCGATTCGGGTGCCGAAACCTCTTTTCCATCCGGACATACCGCTACTGCATTTACCGGAGCGCAAATCCTTTTCAGGGAATACAAAGACACATCGCCATGGATCGGAGTAGCCGGATATACCGTTGCCGCTACCACCGGAATATTGCGCATGATCAATAAAAGACATTGGTTCAGCGATGTTATCACAGGGGCAGGTATCGGTATGCTGAGCGTTGAAGTAAGTTATTTGCTGCTGCCTGTATATCAGAAAATATTAGGAATCAAAAACCGGGATAAAAGCATGGTTATGTTGCCTATTATCGGGAACGATTACTATGGGGCCGGAATGGTTCTCCATTTTTAAAAAGCCGTTTTAATTTTCATTCGAGTAATTTTAATTATATTTGTTCCTTCAATAAATTCAGACTTTATTTTGATACCATTGCATTTAAATAATAAAATAATAAATCGATTTATTCTCCTGTTATTCGGTGTTTTCTGTATTGTTGCCCTGCAAGCGCAAAAAGAAGAGAAAACCACCAATGTAATATTGGAAAATGCCGAATCGCTTACATTCGATAAAACTCATAGTGCCGAACGGCAGGTATTGAGAGGAAATGTAAGATTCAGACACGAAGGAGCTGTGATGCACTGCGACAGCGCTTATTTTTACTCGGAAAGCAACTCACTCGACGCATTCGGACATGTAAAAATGGTACAAGGCGATACTCTTTTTGTATACAGCGATGTGCTTTATTACGACGGGAATAAAAAACTGGCTTTACTAAGGCGCAATGTCCGTATGATAAACAGGGATGTTGTACTTACCACAGAAAGCCTGGACTATGACAGGGTAAAAGATATGGGATATTATTTCGAAAATGGTAAAATAACCGATCCAACCAACGTACTTGTATCTAAAAAAGGCTTTTATTATCCCAAGCAAAAGCTGGCCGAGTTTAAAACTGAGGTGCTACTTACCAATCCCGACTTCGTGATTAAATCGGATACCTTAAAATATAATACCAATACAAAAGTTGCCTATCTGGTTGGTCCTTCGAATATCGATTATGCCGATACACATATCTATTCCGAACTCGGAAGCTATAATACGCAAACAGAATATTCTTCCTTATTCAAACGATCACAAGTAGAAACAAAAGACGGTCGTTTTTTAACCGGCGATACCATTTATTATGATAAAGCCAAAGGGCTCGGACGGGTATTTTCGGATATCGAGATAAAAGATACCATTCAAAAAGTAATGCTGAAAGGAGATATTGGCATTTACAACGAAATAACCGGAAAAGCTTTTGTAACCAAATCCGCGTTGGCCATAGAATACTCCAGTCCCGACTCATTATTCCTGCACGCCGATACGCTTTTTTATAACAAAGACTCTATTTACAACGATTTACAAGCCTATCACCATGTTCGTTTCTTCAGAAGCGACCTGCAAGGAAAATGCGATTCGGTGTTTTATTCTTCGAGAGATTCTATCCTGACCATGTACTACGAACCCGTTATCTGGTCGGAAAACAACCAGCTTACCGGAGATGAGATCCAAATATTAATGAACAACGGAAAGGTAGATTATATTTATGTGCATGCCAATGCCATGGCTGCGATGCAGGATTTGGTAGATACCGTTAAGTTTAATCAGCTGGTGGGAAAAGAGATGAAAGCATATGTGAGGGATAACGAAGTATATAAAATTGACGTCAGTGGAAATACACAATCCATATACTTCCCTCGCGAAAGCGATAGTACGCTGGTGGGAGTAAATAAAACGGAAAGTTCTTTTATGACGGTCTATCTCAAAGAAAATAAAGTAGACAAAGTAATTCTTTATCCCGGTGCCAGTGGCAAAATGCTACCTGACGAAAACCTGGTAAAAGAAGATATTTTCTTCCCTCAGTTTATATGGCATGACGCTATCCGTCCTAAAAAGATGGAAGACATTTTTATACAAACAGAACCAACCGTTAAGAAAAAAGAAGAGAAAAAACGAAGGCGGTAAGTTTTGTAGATGATAAGACTCAAAATGGGTTAAAAGATAAAGTTTTACGTAGTACGTTTTACGTTATACGTTTTGGCATACTATTTCAAAGTCGGTCACGTAAAACTTAGAACGTAAAACGTATAACTTAATAAAGGTCTATACACTAAGTTTTAACTATATCACACATGGAAAATTTAATAGAACACCCGGCCTATTCTAAAGCAGCTATTGAATTTGTGGCTGTTGCCAGTGAAAGTTCATCATTTTTTGAAAAAGCAAATGCTTTCGAGAAAAAAGACTTCTTAGACCGTGTGGCTAAATTATTGGCCCTTATATACCTTAAAGCCAGCATGCTCGAAGAGGTTGAACCTATTTTAGACGAAGAACCGGAAAGATTTGTAACCGAAGAAGAATACGAGTTTGTGCGCCAAAGCATCTACACGCTACTAGGAAGTTCAGATGCTTATCTGGATGTTTTCCATCCCGATATCCAACTGAGTGATACACCCATAGCAGCGAGTATTTCGGAAGATATTGCCGACATCTACCAAGATCTTAAAGATTTTTCGATGCGCTACCAAACAGGCAATAATGATGTAATGAATGACGCTTTGGCTTACGGCATCACTTCTTTCAGGGAATATTGGGGGCAAAAGCTGGTAAATAGTTTAAGAGCCGTACATTCGGCACTGTATACAGAAGACTCGTCTGATGAAAATACTATTGAAGAAGAAAAAATAGATAGAAATTCTTTTTTGGATAAAATTAGATAAGGGAAATTTGATGTTTGATAAGACCATAACAAAAGAAGATTTAGCATTGTTGCCCAAAGAAAATTTCGAAGGCAAAATTATTATAGTTAAAACTCTGCCCGAGTTAGAAGAAGCTATTTGTAGACTGAAAAAAGAAGAGATGATCGGTTTTGATACCGAAACAAAACCTTCTTTTGTAAAAGGAGCAAGTGGAAACCATACGGCCTTAATGCAATTATCCACACAGCACGAATGCTTTTTACTTCGCCTTAATAAATTAGGTTTTCCTACCACATTAACCCGTTTTTTATCCGATAACAAAGTAAAAAAGGTTGGTATTTCGCTGAAAGACGACTTTCACGTACTACGGAAACGAAACGATTTTAAGCCCAACGGATTTGTCGATTTACAATCCATTATCTGCGAATATGGCATTGAAGAAAAAAGCCTTCAGAAAATATATGCCATTTTATTCGGCAAACGAATTTCGAAATCACAACGACTATCCAACTGGGAAGCCGAAGAACTTTCGGATGCCCAACAAGAATACGCGGCTATAGATGCCTGGGCCTGTTTACAGATATACCAAACGCTGTTAAAACAAAAATAGCATATGTGGGTTTTACTCGGTCTTTTTTCTGCAGCATGCTTAGGTATTTACGATGTTTTCAAAAAAATATCACTAAAAGATAACGCTGTTATTCCTGTCCTTTTTTTTTCAATTGTAACATCCAGTTGTATTTTATTACCTATCCACCTCTTTTCCATTTTTTCACCCGAAGCTGCTCAAAACAGTATTTTTCAGGTTCCACAGGTCGATTTTCATTCGCATATTCTTATTTTTATCAAATCGATTATCGTGCTTTCATCATGGCTATTTGCCTATTTTGCCATGAAGCACTTACCTATTACCATAGCATCTCCGATTAAAGCAACACAACCTGTTTGGATTGTGATAGGTGCCGTTTTATTTTTCGGAGAAAGGCTTTCGCCACTTCAAACCGCAGGTGTTGTTATTACACTATTCGATTTTTATATGTTTTCCGTGGCCGGAAAAAAAGAAGGCTTTTCGTTCAAAAACAAATGGGTGTGGTTTATCATTCTGGCCACGTTAACCGGTGCAGCCAGCGGACTTTACGATAAATACCTGATAAAAGAACTTCCCCGTTTTACGGTTCAGGTTTATTATACTTATTACCAAGCTATTATTATGGCATTTATTACACTTATTCTTTGGTATCCGAAACGAAAAAAAACAACACCTTTCCAATGGAAGTGGAGCATCATTTTTATTTCGGTATTTTTGGTTGTGGCCGATTTCTGTTATTTCTATGCTCTGTCTATGGAAGGCGCCCTTATTGCGGTAATTTCGACCTTAAGGCGTAGCGGTGTAATCATTCCGTTTCTTTTCGGAGCCATTATCATGCGCGAAAAAAATATGAAGAAGAAAATTATTCCTTTGATAGGGATTTTAGTCGGAATTTTATTCTTGTTTTTAGGATCGACATGATGATATTTGTCATTTTTTAATAACTTTGACAATTAATATTTCTCACAAGAATACAAAACAAATTCAGCGTTTTTGCGTTTTCATGGGAATTAATCTGATATTTATGAAAATAATAGAAGTAACCGACAAAAAGATAGAACGCCAGTTTCTTGATGTTGTAGAATTTATATATAAAGGCGATAAAAACTTTGTTAGAACCCTTGATGTTCAATTAAACGGTATATTCGACCCAAAAAGTAACGAATTTTTCCAACACGGTAGCGCTACCCGATTTATTTTGGTAAACGACAATAACCGTGTCATAGGAAGAATCGGGGTTTTTATCAACGATAAAAAAGCATATGGATTTGAACAGCCTACAGGTGGTTGCGGCTTTTTCGAATGTATTAACGATCAAAAAGCCGCCAACATGTTGTTTGACGCTGCCCGCAACTGGCTTGCCGCTCGTGGCATGGAAGCCATGGATGGTCCTATCAATTTTGGTGAAAACGATAATTTTTGGGGATTATTGGTAGATGGATTTACCTCTCCGACGATTGGGATGCAGTATAACCCGCCCTACTATCAGCAACTATTCGAAACATATGGTTTTAAATTTTATTTTGAACAGGTTACCAATAACCTGAATTTAAGAAAACCATTTCCCGAACGCTTTTGGAAAATTGCCGAATGGGTAGCTAAAAAACCCGAATTCCGCATAGAGCATTTCAAATTCGATAATGCCACCAAGTACATGAACGATTTGATGGAAGTGTATCAGGATGCCTGGGAGTTTCACGAAAACTTTAAGCCAATGAGCGAAGAAGATGTGAAAACGAAATTGACTGATATGAAGAGCTTCCTCATCGAAGATTTTGTGTGGTTTGCTTATACTGGCGAAGAACCTATTGCGTTCCTGCTGATGCTGCCCGATATGAACCAGGTTATAAAACATTTACATGGCAAGCTGAATGTGTGGGCAAAACTTAAATTTGCATATTACAAATGGCGCAAAACCATAACCCGCTCCCGCATCGTTATTATGGGTGTTAAACCCAAATATCAGAAATGCGGTATCGAATCGGCTATTTTCTGCCGCTTAAACAAAACCATGCTAAACCACCACAAGGAATATTCGGACATAGAATTATCGTGGGTGGGCGATTTTAATCCTAAAATGAGAGCTTTACACGAATCTGTAGGGGGCACTTTTGCTAAACGCCACATCACTTACCGTTGCTTGTTTGATGATTCTAAAGATTTTCACCGATCTACTATTATTCCGGTAGATACCAAAGAAAAGTTCATCAAAAGAGAAAAAAACGATTAAAAACTTTTTAGTTTCAATACATTTATGTATTTTTGCAACCCATTTAAAAAGGTAAAATATAAAAATTTAAATATATGAAAAGCGGAATTCACCCAGAAACTTATCGTCCGGTAGCATTCAAAGACATGTCTAATGGCGATGTATTTATCTCTCGTTCTACTATCAACACAAAAGAAACAATTGAGATTGACGGAGTTACGTATCCCGTAGCTAAAATGGATATTTCAAACACTTCTCACCCTTTCTACACAGGAAAAAGCAATTTGGTAGATACTGCAGGGCGTGTTGATAAATTCAAAAACCGTTACGGAAACAGAGGTAAATAATAACTTTTCTGTTGTAAAAGAAATAAAAATACTGTTCTTGAATAAGAGCAGTATTTTTTTTATTATGGTAAATTTCGTAACTTTGCATCACTATTCCGAAAGGTCGTGTACTTGACAACCACGTAAAAAACAAGATATATGAAAAACAACATCTCCATTTCTTTCTTCCTGATTAGCATTCTGTTTTGCGCTTGCCTGATTATTTCCAACATATTAGCTTTCAAACTGATTCAGGTTGGCCCATTTATGGCTACTGCAGCTTTATTCATTTTCCCTTTTTCGTATATTATCAATGACGTAATAACCGAAGTTTGGGGATTCAAAAAGGCAAGATTATTGATCTGGTGCGGTTTTGGAATGAACTTCCTGAGCATCCTTTTTTTCCAGTTAGCCATATGGGTTCCGTCCTCTCCTTTTTGGGCTTACCAGGAGGCTTTTTCAATAGTATTGGGAAGCACACCGCGTATTGCCATAGCCAGTTTAAGTGGTTTTCTGACAGGCTCTTTCATCAATGCTTTTATTATGAGCAAGATGAAGATTGCATCACAAGGAAAGAATTTTTCATTACGTGCCATAATGTCTACCTTATTTGGAGAATTGGCAGACTCTATTGTTTTCTTCTTTATCCTGTTGGTTTTTGTAATACCTTTCCGGGAAATTATCGGGATGATTCTTTTTCAAACGATTACAAAATCGTTATACGAAATAATTGTATTGCCTGTTACAAATATCGTTGTCAAAAAAATAAAGAAAGCGGAACAAACCGATGTGTTCGACAACGACATTGATTATCGTATTTTATCCGTAAAAGACGTCTAAAATGAAAGATTCTGCCATAGTCCTACTATCCGGAGGACAAGATTCTACTACTTGCCTTTACTGGGCCAAAAAAAAATTTGGAGAAGTGCATACTATTGCGTTCAGATACGGACAAAGACATGAAAATGAAGTGGAAATAGCACGGCAAATAGCAACCAAAGCCCACGTGTCATTCAAAGCATATGATATTAATACATTGAAAGAATTGACGTCCAGTGCTCTGACAGATAAAAGCATGATTATGGACAAAGAGCAAACAGGAAATACCCTTCCCAATACATTTGTTCCCGGAAGAAATATGATCTTTTTAAACTATGCGGCCGTTTATGCTTACTCTTTTGGAATCCGGAACCTGGTTACAGGCGTTTCGCAGGCCGATTATAGTGGTTATCCCGATTGCCGCAATACATTTATCAAATCTGTTAATGATTCGCTCAATCTAGCTATGGATTACGAATTTGAGATACACACTCCGCTTATGTGGCTAAACAAAGAAGAAGTGTGGCAACTGGCCGATGAACTCGGTATCTTTGATGTCATCCGCACACAAACTCTAACTTGCTACAATGGCATTGTAGCCGAGGGATGCGGTTACTGTCCTGCATGCCGGTTACGTAACAACGGACTGGATAATTATTTAAAAAAGAGAAACAAATAATTGAGATCTTCTATTTAAAAAATTCTGCTTTGAGTTTAGAAATGCATTCAAAAGAATTAGAAATGATTTAGAAAAAAGAAGGGAATTTTATCTATTATTGAAATATAACTATCTCTCTATGCACATGTTTTTATAAAAACAAGCGCATATCAAGGAAATCGCAATAACCAAGAATAAGAACTTAGGATATTGCGATTTTTAAATTTCTTTGTTACATTAATCAAACAAACACTAAATCAATGCCTTATACGAAATTGACGATAAATTTCGATAAGAAAAATATACCTTGTAAATTTTTTAGAATATGTAAATATTATAGTGTTATTCAAGATAAAATGCTGAGAATATATTAATTCTTTTTTTTTGATTTTCAGAAATAACATTTCAATATTTCTTTTTATTAGCTAAAAGTTGCTAGACAATGTTAACTTTTATGTAAAATTGTTATTTTTAAACGAATAATTATTGATTATGTAATAAAAATCATATCTTTGTAATAGTAAAAGTGGAACCCTATTATCCTAAATAATTTACATATCCCCGTTTTAATGTAAAGAATAAAGGAAATAGGGTTCATTTTATATATAGTGCTTACGCTTCTACAATTCTTAGCACTATCGTTTATGATAATAATTTTGCTCAAATATAAATAAAATTTATATTTGAGCAAAAGAATATACGTTCTTTTTTAGACAATCATTCAAAGTGATTATATACCGAGCCAAACACAGGTACAAAGATTTCTGACATAAGGCAACCTATTATAACTAACATAACCAGAGTTCGGTTAAAGCAATTTTTTAAAAATAATTGTCATCATAAACTTTTTCTAAGTTTAAGGCGAGCTTTTTAGAAAAAAAAGAATATGCAATCAGAACACTAACGATATTTCACAATGAAATGGACAGCTTTTACCCTTTAAGGTAAATATCATAACTATACTTTTGCAAAATCAGTGGACCCAACACTGAAAAAACTTATAATTAAATATTGTTTAACTCGGGCTGAATCTTCTTCTCTTTTGACCCCAATCCCAGCGATAATTTCTTACTATTTTAATAGTATAACTTGAGGGAATCATTTTTAGTATTTTTTCTATATGTCAGTACTCGCGTGTATCTCTTTCATGATTATTATGAAAAATACAAAACCCAACAAATTGCTTCTTTAATTAAATAAAATATTCTATCTTTGAAATCGCTAAAAAATAAAACTATGGAATTTTTTCAGTATATTATTGATTTTATATTACATATCGACATTCATTTAACAGCATTGACCGCTGAATATGGAATATGGATTTATGCTATTTTGTTTGTGGTTATCTTTTGTGAAACCGGATTGGTTGTTACACCATTTTTACCGGGAGACTCACTTCTCTTTGTGGCAGGAGCCATAGCCTCGGTAGGCGGAAACCATATTAATGTACATATTATGTGGATCATTCTTATTGTAGCTGCCATCTTAGGCGATGCTGTCAATTACACTATAGGAAGATTTTTTGGTAAAAGGCTTTTCAGTAATCCTGATTCCAAAATATTTAAGCAAAGTCATTTGGAAAAGACTCATAGTTTTTACGAAAAATATGGAGGTAAAACCATTATTTTGGCACGTTTTGTTCCCATAGTACGTACTTTTGCTCCTTTTGTAGCTGGCATGGGACGTATGTCTTATAAACATTTTGCTAATTTTAATGTGATAGGAGGCATTGCCTGGGTAAGTATTTTTATTTACGCGGGATATTTCTTCGGTGAATTGGAATTTGTAAAACGTAACTTGAGTGTGCTTATTTTCGCCATCATATTCATATCTATTCTTCCTGCTGTTATTGAAGTATTAAGAGCTAGAGCAAAAGCCCGTAAATAAAATCTGGCTGAAACAGACTTAAATTTCAAAATAGCTTCAGATTTATTCGAATAATAGAATCAAAACTTTGTTATTGCCGTTTCAGGTGCCAAACAATATTTGCTTGTTGAGAAAGAATTAGTGAATCTGCATCCAGTTTTACAATTTGCAAAGTATCCGTCCCTGTTATGGTTTGTTTATTACCAATACTTTCGCTTGTTAATAAAAGCGTTGCATCGTTCATTTGCCAGTTTTTGAAAATCAACGTAGCCATGTTAACGGAAGAAGCTGTTCCATCCGGGTTCAATGTAAAGCCTTGTACTTCGGTTGTATTAATCGGATTGGGTTCTATCCAGGTTCCTGCTATGTAAAAATAAGGTGAATGGTGAGTTACTACAAGCTTAGTTGCTTTCCGTATATCGTTAGTCCCTACTTTTTCCATCGCATAAGTAATAGCTACGGAATCGTTTATCAACACTCCGGGAACTTGTGCCTGATCTGTATCCATGGTACTGATGTTTACCGTATCGCCCGAAGTGGTAATAAGGATAATGTTATTCATAGTGGCATCCATTACTAAACCGTTTATGGTTTGCAGTTCCTGATTTTGCTCTTGTTTGGATTGGCAAGAATAAATTCCCAATATGATTAACGAAGTTAAAAGAATGAAATACGTTTTTTTCATATCATAAAAAATTTAATAAAATGTTATTTAGTACATGGCAAAAATTACAAGTAATTGCCGTGAAAGGGGCTAAATGTAAATAATCCCGTACAAACGTAGTGCAGTGCCTTTAGGTTTGTACGGGGTTATGCAAGCTAAACAATCGAAATATTAACAACCTGAAATCCGTATTGCTTAAATGCATCACGGGTTATCTTATTTATTAATTACCAAAATTTTACAAATAGATTTTTCTTTCCCGTCCTCAGAAGAGCATAAAGCAAAATAAACACCGGTACTCACTCTGTGACCATAGATATTGTTGCCATCCCAGGTTGCCATTCCCCCATTAGATGTTGTTTCGTAAACAAGATTTCCAGCTGAATCGGTAATTTTCACATTTGAATTTTCGACGAGGCCCACAATGGAAATAACGCCGTCATAATCTTCTCTTACAGGATTAGGATAAGCATAAACTTTGCTAAACTTAGAAACACCTTCTGTGGCATCTCCCATAAAAGAGACAATGCCTTCGTCGGTTCCGAAAAACACTTCTCCTATCTCGGGATTTATCGTTATAGATAAAACGTTATTTGAAAGAATAGGACTGTTTTTTGTAGTGAAATGATGGATAGTTTCAGTTCCGTCTTCAGACACCAACAAAGCACCTGATGATCTGGTTCCTATCCATTTTCTATTGGCACCATCTACAAATATTGAATTTATATATTCATTCTCAAGCAAATAATCTGCCAAACCAGTACCATCATTCCGTGGTACCTTAATTCTGGCTACCCTGAAATTTTGACTGAAAGCTTGAGATGCATCAGGAATAATAATAGGCCCTTTACTGGTACCTACCCATATTTTTTGAGGATCTTTATGGTCAAGAACCAAACTTCTGTAGGTTGTTGAAGAAAAATCCAGCCCATCTTGGTCAATTAATGTACTTGGCAAACGACGGGCATTATCGTCTGCTATATTATCTATTGTCCCGTTATAATCAAAAACAAAAATTCCCGGATCCTGATAGGGTTGATTAAGCCAAATAAAACCATTTTTGTCAATCAATGTTCTTTGAACTGTTGACTCATTATTGTAATTCGCAAAATAAAAAGACTTCCAAGTTCCATCTTTTTTCATCACTTTTAGATTATTTGGAGCATCAGATTGAATCATCCATAAATTTCCGTCTTTATCTAAACTTAGCCCATTGATGATTAAGTAGTTGTCTGGATGATCTTCTAAAAGCGGCTGAATAGCTCCATTCGTATTTTTAGAATTATACCTGATATAAAAACTATTATTTCTAAACTCATAAAGACCCTTCCCCCATGTACCTACATAAAAATGAGTCCCATCATCAGGATCCACCAAAATATCCAACAAACTCTGGAAAGGTTGGTTCTCCCACGAAAGGTTATCATTTGTTATATTGAGCCATGATTTTCCATCATAAATCATGGCAGCTCCCGGTATGTCCATTCTTCCGGAACCAAAAATCCAGGTACCTGTAGTTGCAACATATAACTTACCTTGAGAAAATTTCATTGTACATGGGTCATTTAATGCGGGGCCATCCGGTTTATAAAAATCTACTTTATCCCCGCTCTTATTTACTCTCGCTAAACCGAGATTATTTGCAGCAATATAAAAATTTCCTTTATTATTGTCATAAACGCCAATTTCACAAGGATAAGAAATTTTTATACTGATTGGCTCGGAAGCCAAATCTGCATAACTAATCACTTCATTAGATTTAATTAAATTCAATCTATTTTGTGAAATATTCATAGATTTTATTTTCTCTGCAAAAGGAGTCCAATTACCAGACTGGTTATCTTTTACATATACTATACTGTCTGACGATTTCAATAAAAACAACCGATCATCAAAAGTTCGAACAGACTGTAACGCATCTCCGGATGGAAAATCCACTTGTGTCCAATTCTGAAAGTTTGCTAAATTCTTACTGGTTTTTGCAGTATAGATACTGTTTTTTGTTATCGCATAAATAGAATCATTCCAGATAGTTAGAGATTTAACAGAAACATTAGTTCCATCTTTTCCAATAATATATGAATCTGAGAACTCTCTGTTTTTAATATTAATCCTGACAATTCCAAATTCTGTTGACAGATAAGCAGATCCTCCATTAAAATAAACATCATTAATTTTCTTGCCTCCTGCCATTATTTTCTGGGAAAGATCGGGCATATTAAAAACACCTCTTGGCGCCATTACATCAATATTTGAATTTGCATAGATAATAAGCAGCACTTCATCTTTTTCACTATAGCTTACAAAAGAAATATTATTATCATTCAGGCCTGTTGTTTTCGAATAAATTTCAGTAGATAAATCCCGCTTATCAAAAGAGAATAAAGAACCCGAACTTACTGCAAAAACATTATTTGTGGTTTGTGCAATATTTTCTACACTGGTATAAGACAAGTAAGTTCTCCAACGTTCATTAGAAGCATTAACCGATAAGCTAATAATAACTCCCAATAACAAAGAATAAATAAATCGATAGTATCTCATATGTTTTCGCATAAAATTATTTTAATAAGAAATCAACCAACTTGGCAACTGCAAGGCCTCTATGGCTGATTTTATTTTTAGTTTCTAAACTCAATTCCGCAAATGTTTCCTTATACCCTTCGGGTCTGAATATAGGATCATATCCAAAGCCTTCGTTCCCTTTTCTTTCTTTTTCTATGAGTCCTTTTACTGTACCTTCAAACAGGTATTCTTTTCCGTCCAGGATAAGGGCTATGACAGTACGAAAACGGGCATTTCTGTTTTCTTTATCCAACAACGCGGATAGCAATTTGTTCATATTATCTTCCGAACTTCTTTGTTCGCCGGCATAACGCGCCGAATAAACTCCGGGGGCATTATCCAACGCTTCTACTTCTAATCCGGTATCATCGGCAAAACAATCTACTTGGTATTTTTCATAAATAAATCTTGCTTTTTGCAAGGCATTGCCTTCGAGGGTATCTGCCGTTTCAGGAATATCGTCATGACAATTGATATCGTTTAAACTCAATAACTTCACTTTATCATTAAGAATTTTTTCTACTTCGTGAAGCTTGTGAGCATTGTTTGTTGCGAAAATTATTTTTTTTGTCATTGCTTTCATTGAAATATAAAATCGAATAGGCACATAATTGCTACAATAAAAAATATACCTGTAAAAATAAGAAGCCGATATGTTTTCCTTTCTCTAAACGATTTGCTCGTAGCAAACAAAAGAATAAATAACAATATGCCGACTAATTTCATTTTTCATTTTGTATTGTTGCTTTTTTAATTCTGACTAATTTTTCCAACAATTTCTCCATCAAATCTAATCTCAACATATTACTGCCATCTGATTTGGCTTTACTTGGATCCTGATGTGTTTCCATAAACAACCCGTCAACTCCGACTGCTACTCCGGCCAGTGCTATGGTTTCTATCAATTCCGGTTGCCCGGCTGTTACACCACAAGTTTGGTTGGGTTGTTGCAGTGAGTGTGTCGCATCCAACACTACCGGGAAACCGATTTTTTTCATTTCTGGAATGCTACGGTAATCCACAATCAGATCCTGGTAACCGAATGAGGTTCCGCGTTCGGTTAGCATCACATTTTTATTACCCGCGTCAATTACTTTTTGCGCGGCAAATTCCATAGCCTGAGGTGACAAAAATTGTCCTTTCTTGATGTT
>JAVBUB010000131.1:0-5323 GCA_031555675.1 Paludibacteraceae bacterium
CTTTAGACCTTTATTAAGTTATACGTTTTACGTTCTAAGTTTTACGTAGCTGACTTTGAAATAGTACGCCAAAACGTATAATGTAAAACGTACTACGTAAAACTTTATTCTTTAGACCATTATTATAATTCAATATTCAAAGTTCAAGATTCAAAATTATCTGTAAAACATCCTCAATACGTAATGTTGAATATTGAATCTTAAATGTTGAATTTATTACCTTTTAGGCCTAGAATAACATAATCCAAATGAATTTTCTTTTCTTATTGCTTAACAAAAACGTTCTCTTAATTCTTCAAAATATTTTACACCTTTATTGGGAGTATTAATCAATATTTTTGTAATTTTGAAACCTTACATTTGTTTTATTTGTTTACTTAAAACCATGCAAAAAAGACATATTACCATATTATTCACTTTTTTGCTCCTTTTTACAACAGCTTATTCTCAGAAAATCGGGTTGGTGCTAAGCGGAGGAGGAGCCAAAGGCATGGCGCATCTGGGAGTTATACAGGCGTTGGAAGACAATGGCATTCCCATTGATTACATAACCGGAACATCCATTGGAGCTATTGTGGGAGGAATGTATGCCATGGGTTACTCTCCGCAGAATATGCTCGAAGTATTCAAATCAAAAGATTTTGCTTACTGGCAATCGGGAGAAATACAGGAAAATTACATTTATTCCTACAAAAGAAAAGATCCGGCAGCCGATATTTTTACCATTAAATTCGGAATCAGAGATTCACTGATCATACAACCCCGTTACCTCCCCAGTAGCATGATCAATCCGAATCAAATGAACATTGCCTTTTTGTCCTTGTTTGCACAAGCAACGGCAGTATGCGAAGAAAATTTCGACAACCTGTTTGTTCCTTTCAGATGCGTGGCATCTGATGTATACCGCAAAAAGCCGGTTGTACTAAAAAGTGGCGATTTAGGTGACGCCATAAGAGCCTCCATGACTTTTCCTTTTGTTTTTAAACCCATTGAAATAGATAAAATGCTACTTTTCGATGGCGGCATATACGACAATTTTCCTATCAATGTCATGAAAAAAGACTTCGATCCCGATTACATCATAGGTATTTCCGTTGCATCCAATCCGAACAAACCCAAAGCCTTAGACATTATGTCACAAATGGAAAATATGGTAATGCAACATACCGATTACTCTGTAGAAAGCAATGAAGGAATTTTAATTGACTTTCATTTCGATAATGTAAAACTGCTCGACTTTAATAAAGCTGATGAACTTTTTAAACTCGGATATGACAAAGCCATGAAGCATATCGAAGAAATTAAGCAAAAAACAAAACAAAGAATTACGAAAGAGGAGTTGACCGAAAAAAGGAATATCTATAAAGCTAAACTTCCCGAATTGAAATTTAAAAACATAAAAGTTAACGGAATTAATCCCGATCAACAAAAATATATCTTGAAATCGTTCTTGGAAGACCACGAATACATTACCCTGAACCAACTGAAAGAAAGTTATTTCAAATTATTGACAGACAACAGGATTTCTGAAATATACCCACATGCTATATACAACACAAATACAGGATATTTCGACCTCATGTTGGATGTTACACTCGAAGAAAACTTTCTTTTTTCCATCGGAGGAAACGTATCTTCATCCGTTTCGAGCCAGGCGTATTTCAGTATCAATTATCAGCTGCTGAAAGCGGTTGGGCTGGATTTCGATTTAAATGCGCAGTTCGGAAAAGTTTATAATACACTTCAACTTAGTTCACAAGTTGACTTTCCCAGTACTAAATTTCCATTCTACTTAAAACTCATCGGAAATATGCATGGGTTTAACTACTACGAGGGAAATGAAGCTTTTTTCGAAGATAACTCCGCTATTTATGCAGAAAAAGATGAAAAATTTGCAAAATTCGAGTGGGGATTTCCCACTTCCATGAAATCAAAATTAGGCATCGGAACCGGATATGGCGTTTTAAATGATTATTATTATCAGTCGCCCGATAACTTTGCCCAAAACAACAAAGATCAAAGTAAATATCTTTTACTGGATATTTATGGCCGCTATCTCATCAACACCTTAAACGACAAGCAATATGCCAATAAAGGGATATACTGCAATATTACCGGACAATTTGTTTTTGGACAGGAAAAATATTTTTCGAGTACTGATGTTAGCGACAACACATCCGATTACACTAACTGGCTTCAAGCACAAGGAGAATATCAAAAATATTATCCCCTGGGCCATCATTTTACACTGGGCATACAAGCCGATGCCGCATGGTCTTTCCGTCCATTGTGTAACAATTACACCGCCACTATACTGCAAGCGCCCTCATTTACACCCACTACACACAGCAAATACACATTTAACGAAGCCTTTGTAGCCAATCAATTTGTTGCCGGAGGTATAAAACCCATTTACAATATTACCAGACAACTCAGCATAAGAAGTGAATTTTATGCATTTGTCCCCCTTTTCCCCATCGAAAAAGATGGCTTTACTGGAGTAGAATACGGAAAACTCTTTTCCTCGTTCCAATATATGGGAGAAATATCTGTTGTTTTCAGACTGCCATTCATTGCCATCAGTGTTTTTGGAAACGGATACAGCGCACCTGCCAAAAACTGGAATGTAGGATTTAATATCGGTTACCTTATTTTTAACCGAAAGTTCTTAGAATAGAAACTATTCCGCTAAAAATACATGTTTATGCTTCCCAAACCAACACTCTACTACTAAGAATAACTGCATCTGAATCTTTTAGTCCGGATAACAAAATCTCTATTTTATTATTGAGATAGGGATATTTATTGCTATAGCAGCACTATCGCGAATCAAATATCAAAATATCTACCGATATAATGAACAACCTTCAAAACATTTCTGTTTAAAGTATAATAATCTATCAAAAGAAATGTATATTTTTGTGAAGTCATTAACCTAAAACTAAAAACGTGTCAGACAGTATAGTTATCATACCAACCTATAACGAGAAAGAAAACATCGAGAATATTATTTTAGCGGTATTTTCTCTACCTAAAGCATTTCACATCCTGATTGTGGACGACGGTTCACCCGACGGTACCGGAGCTATTGTAAAAGAACTTCAGGAAAAATATCCAGATAAACTCTATTTATTAGAAAGAAAAGGGAAACTCGGGCTCGGTACAGCTTATATTGCCGGATTCAAATGGTGCATTGAACGTCAATACGATTATATTTTCGAAATGGATGCCGATTTTTCTCACGATCCCAAAGACTTGGTACGCTTATATGACGCCTGTGCCAATAAAGGCGCCGATTTAGCCATCGGATCCAGATATGTTAGCGGGATTAATGTTGTAAATTGGCCGATAGGAAGAGTATTAATGTCATATTTTGCATCCAAATATGTTCGCATTGTATTAGGTGTTAAAATAGCCGATACTACTGCCGGGTTCGTATGTTACCGCCGACAGGTACTTGAAACCATAGAACTAGACAAAATACGTTTCAAAGGTTATGCTTTCCAGATTGAAATGAAATTTACTACCTATAAATGCGGATTCAAAACAGTGGAAGTTCCTATTGTGTTTACTAACAGAATATTGGGTGTATCTAAAATGAATTCAAGCATTTTTGGCGAAGCTGTTTTCGGCGTTATGAAACTCAAATGGCAGAGCTTTTTCAGAAAATATCCACAGAAGAAATAATAACAAAATAACAGAACAATTCTGTTATTCAATTATTCAACATATGACTATCCTTATTCATCGAGCCAAAATCATTAACGAAGGAAAAAGTTTTACCGGCTCTGTTCTCATCAAAAACAATCAAATTGAAAAAATCTTCAAAGAAGACGTTCCTGAGAAAGTATTATCCGAATCGAAAATTATAAATGCAGAAGGGAAATGGCTTATACCAGGTGTTATCGACGAGCACGTACATTTCCGTGAACCCGGATTAACACAAAAAGGAGATATCGCCAGCGAATCAAAAGCCGCCGCTGCCGGAGGTGTTACTTCTTTTATGGATATGCCCAATACCATTCCACAAACCACAACACTTAGTTTAGTAGAAGAAAAATGCAAACTTGCGGCACAGCATTCATTAATCAATTACTCCTTTTATCTCGGTGCTACCAACGATAATATAGAAGAAATTAAAAAAGCAGATCCCGCACATATCTGTGGATTAAAAGTTTTTATGGGATCTTCTACCGGTAATATGCTCGTAAACGAAAAAGAGAAACTGGAAGAGATTTTCAAATACTCTCCCCTACTCATTGTTACCCATAACGAAGACAGCTTCATTATAGAGTCAAATGCCAACGAATACAAAGAAGAATTCAATGGCAGGGATATCCCTATGAAATATCATGCCGCCATACGTTCCGAAGAAGCATGCTACAAATCGACCAGCACAGCTGTAGAATTAGCAAAAAGACACAATACACGCTTACATGTGTTACACATAAGTACCGCCAAAGAACTCGCCCTGTTTGAAAAACTACCGTTGGAAGACAAAAAAATTACAGCCGAAACATGCATCCAATACCTTTGGTTCGATGCCGACGATTACAATACATTAGGAGCACGCATCAAATGCAATCCGGCCATCAAGTCAAAAGAAAACAAAACCGCGCTGCTCAACACCTTAAATGAAGGTGTTATCGACTGTATTGCCACCGACCATGCACCGCACTTGCCTGCCGATAAAGAAGGCGATGCCCTCACAGCAACATCCGGCATGCCATTAATACAGTTTTCCCTTGCCGCCATGCTGGAACTGGTAAAAAAAGGGCACCTTACCCGCGAAAAAATGGTTGAAAAAATGTGCCACAATCCCGCTACTTTGTTTAAAATACAAAAAAGAGGATTTATCCGGAAAGGTTACTATGCCGATTTGACACTGATTGATCCGGCCAAAAACCAAACCGTACAAGCCGGAAACATTCACTCCAAATGCAGCTGGTCACCATTCGAAGGGCAAACATTTACCACTCAGGTAACACATACCTTTGTAAATGGCAACCTAGTATACGAAAACGGACAATTCTACGAAAACAACAAAGGAGAAAGACTGATTTTTGAATAAACCGGGTTACGAAACTTTGCTATAATCATATTCATCGTCCAACTCAAAGTCGGGCGGCGAATACAACCATTTTGCTTCACAAACTTAAAAAAACCTTACCAACTTAACTTTTTCATGTTTACTTAAATGGATTAAAATTATTTATATCTTTGCACATTATTTCATGTAGCATAAAATAATAATGTCTACATTTCGTTTATACTCTGAAAAGCTAATTATAACGAATTTTATATTTTGAAAAATAGATTATTT
>JAVBUB010000132.1:0-18283 GCA_031555675.1 Paludibacteraceae bacterium
TCTTTAGATGTTCCAATGAAATAATAGGCAGTATGCAAAGCACCATCTTGCTCTACAACTACATTTTCTACCATTTGTTTTTCAGTAGATAAAGTAGAAATATTAGTATTCAATTTTACAACAGTACTGTCGAGTTGATGAATTTTAATATTTTTTTCTTCCAATTGTTTTTTAAGTTCTGCTATTTCTGTTTCTTTTTCCTGCATTTGTTTCTTCAACGCATTAACACGTCCTTGAAGTGCACCAATTTGTTTTGATTTTTGTTCCAATTCTTCGATTTTAGCTTTGTTATCGCTCAAAAGTTGGTTAATCAAATTGATGTTATTCTGTATGCGGGTACGTGCATCTTGAGTAGCTTCTCCCTGATCTGCGGTAATATAACCTTCGGTCATTTTAATTTGCTCCAAGTTTTGCTCAATTTCATTGATAATGCTCAAATAGTCATTTGCCTCTTTATCTTTTTGTTCCAATACATTTTGCAATGAATCTCTAGAAGCTACCATAGCTTTATATTTTGGAGATTCATAATTACATGAGCTTAAGAATAAGCCTGCCAATAAACTTAATAAAATAATTTTTTTCATCTTCCTTAGTTTTTGAGTTAGTGTATAATCTTTATTTCTTTATATTTAGAATAAAACTTGTCAAATGTAATATTAAATATTTATTCCTGCAAGAATTACAACAAATTCTCCTTTGGCGTTTTTAGTGGTAAAGTGATTTATTGCTTCTTCCAGTGTCCCTCTGATTGTTTCTTCGTAAACCTTTGATATTTCGCGGGAAACGCTTACCTGCCTATCCTTACCGAAAACCTCGGATAATTGTTCCAACAATTTCAGCATCCTGAAAGGCGATTCGTAAAATATCATAGTACGAGTTTCGGCCTGCAAATCGAGTAAGCGCTTTTGACGGCCTTTTTTCTGTGGCAAAAAACCTTCAAAACAGAAACGGTCATTAGGTAATCCGGAACAAACCAGTGCCGGAACAAAAGCTGTAGCACCTGGCAGACATTCTACATCAATATCGTTTTCAACACAATGACGAACTACTAAAAATCCGGGATCCGAAATGGCCGGCGTTCCTGCATCAGATACAAGCGCTATGGTTTCTCCGGCTTTTATTCTCTCCACAATTCCATCAATTGTTTTATGCTCGTTGAACTTGTGGTGGGAAACCATTTTGGTATTTATCTCAAAATGTTTCAATAAAAATCCGGTTACCCTGGTATCTTCCGACAAAATCAGATCAGCTTCTTTCAGTACCCTGATAGCCCTGAAAGTCATATCTTCCAGGTTTCCTACCGGAGTTGGGACTACAAACAATTTTCCCATTTTCATTACATGAATTTTCGGTTTACCAGTTCCATAAAATCCAACACTGTCGGATCTTCGGGATTCCATTCGAAACTGGATAAAAATTCAATCGCTTCGTTTTTATCTTCCCTCTCGTTCAATACATCAAGTGTTTGGTTCAACAAAGAAGCATTTCCTTTGAAAAGTTCTTTTTGGAAACGAAATTTATCATTCAGGTTAATGCTTTTTTTCAGATCCGCAATTTTCTTATTTATTAACGTTTTATCCAACGAATTATTGGCCTTTTCTGATAATTTTTCGTTTACAGACGATTTTTTTTCTATAATTTTTTCCCCGATAATTGTCTTTTTCTCTATTCTTTCCGTTTTTCTCTCAATAACCGGTTCCTTTTCCGGTATTATTTCTTCGATTACCGTTTTTATTCTTTCTTCGGCAACAATAACCTGTGATTTCTGTTGAACTTCAACTTCTTTTTCTTCAATTATTACCGGTTCTATAATTATTTCATTTTCTGTAAAAACAGGAATCTGTATATCTTCAGGAATGTCAATGTCTTCTTTTTCTACCTCAACTAATTCTACCTTGATCTCATTTTTTTCTTCCTGAACAGTATTTTCTTCGGTTACTTTTTCATCTTTCTGAACTGCAACAGGCTCTATCGTCGATTGTATAACGTTTTCTTCGGACAAAAGGTTCAATATTTTTTTTATATTATCAACTTTTGCATCAGATAATTGAAACATCACATCGGGAATTTGCTCCAAACTTACTAATCCATTAACCAAAATTTCCAGTTCTTTTATTTCTCTCAAAGCAAGTTCTACAATATTATTTTTATTCATAAAGTAACGAATTTTATTTTCTAGTTATATCTTTGTCGAAAGATGATCGCGTAAAAATAATGAAGAATTATGAATTAGAAACGATGAATTGGCAAAAAATTGCAAAACATGGCAATAAATGGCACTAAAACAACATTCATCTTTATTCTTACTCCATATACATAAAAAATATGAACCCAAAATTTGAAAAACCATTTACATTAGATCGAACAGTAAGATTATTCATTGGTATAGCCATTGGTGTATTTTTATTTTTACTGACCAAAAAATTAAGTGGAGTTATTCTCCCTTTTTTAATAGCCTGGCTATTGGCTTATATGATTTATCCGCTGGTTAAATTCTTTCAATATAAGTTACGGTTAAAGTTCAGGCCTATCGCTATTATTCTGGCCATAACAACTATACTTGGAACCATATTTCTTTTTGGATGGGCCTTAAAACCACTGATCAGTTACGAATATGTAGAAATGGATTTGATGATTGACAAATTCATGAACAACACAACAAGTTTCGGCACGCTTATTCCTGTAGAATGGATAGATATGATTAAAAGCACGCTGGGATTGGTTGAAATAGATAATATTTTTACTAAGAATAATATTATACAATTAGTTGAAAAAGTTTCTCCACGGCTCTGGGAATTGATTACGAGTTCTTTCAATTTCATTATCAGTATGTTCATTATTTTTATTGTATTGCTCTATATTTTCTTTATCCTGCTCGACTACGAAGTATTGGAAAAGCAATGGGTAAAGTTAGTCCCCGAGAAATATCGTCATTTTGCAGCTCAACTGGCTACAGATTTACGAAATGGAATGAATAAATATTTCCGTAGTCAAGCGTTAATTGCCTTTTTGGTTGGTATTTTATTTGCTACAGGTTTTAAAATAATCGATTTTCCACTGGGTATAACTTTGGGATTATTTATGGGGGCACTAAACCTGGTACCTTATCTTCAAACGCTAGGTCTTTTTCCCATGGTTATTCTTGCAGCCATTGAAGCGGGAAGTATGAATGAAAACTTTTTTGTGATATTACTGTCGGCATTAGCTGTATTGGCGATTGTACAAGTAATACAAGATATGATTCTTGTACCGAAAATTATGGGTCATACCACGGGGCTTAAACCCGCGGTTATTCTCCTTTCTTTGTCAATCTGGGGTGTATTATTGGGCATGACTGGTTTAATCATTGCGCTACCAATGACTACAATATTGATTTCTTATTACAAAAGGTTTGTATTGAATGAACCGGAAACAGAAGAAAAGGAAGAAATAAAAACCAAAAAGTGGAGAAGAAAGAAAAAGCAAAAGGAAGAAAAATAAATTTATAAAGTTCTATTCATTTCTCTAAAAAAGAAAAATTGATCTTCTGCATCAATTTAGACAAAAGCAAGAGAAAGAACAAACAAGATAGCACATATTATCTGAGCTTATGCATTACTGTTGCTCTTATATGTTTGGAATTTTCCTCATATTCATCTTTTAAACCCACCTTTTTCGAGTAACTCAATCGCTTGGTGTATTCTATCTTCCGGAACCATAAGCTTTACGCCTCCATTTATATTCAATACCCGCGAAGAAACTTCGTCTTGCAAAAAGACTTCAATTCCTTCTGATTCCAGGTAAGATTTAGCCATATAGGCATCTTGCGGAAAAACAAACACTTCTATTTCTATCCATTTTGACATAATTCTTTATTTTAGAAGTATATTCCTGTGTTAAAATTAAGTATTATTTCCTTATTTTCCGAATGTTTGCGGAATATTTTATCAAAACACATCATGTTTAATTAACAATAGCTGAATTATTTTCAAATCGGTATTTACACTTTTGTTAATTTATTTATTTTTCGTACTTTTGCATCTTTCAAAAACAAACCAGATTTTATGAAGAAATTTGCTGAATATTCGAACTTTAACCTTTCAGACATCAACAAAGAGGTTTTGAAAGATTGGGAAAAAAATGATATTTTTCATCAAAGTATAGAAGAGCGCGAAGGGTGCCCTACTTTTGTTTTTTATGAAGGTCCGCCTTCGGCTAATGGAATGCCGGGTATTCACCACGTAATGTCGCGCACTATTAAAGATATATTCTGCCGCTACAAAACCATGCAAGGTTTTCAGGTAAAACGTAAAGCAGGCTGGGATACTCACGGACTTCCGGTAGAACTTGGAGTTGAAAAATCATTGGGTATTACCAAAGAAGATATTGGCAAAAAAATCAGCATCGAAGAATATAACGCCGCATGCCGCAAAGATGTGATGAAGTTTACCAAAGAATGGGAAGAACTTACCCGCCGCATCGGTTACTGGGTGGATATGGAACATCCTTATATCACTTACGAAAACAAATACATAGAATCGCTCTGGTGGTTATTGAAACAATTATACAACAAAGGATTATTATACAAAGGATACACCATTCAACCTTATTCTCCGGCAGCAGGTACAGGATTATCGAGTCATGAGCTGAATCAGCCCGGATGTTATAAGGATGTAAAGGATACAACTGCCGTTGTACAATTCCACCTCCCCCTAACACCCTCCAAAGGAGGGGGAACGGAAGCCGATCAAAAGGCTTTGCGTAATAAAGAGCGTTGGATGAAATTTTTCACGAACAGTTCCCTTTCCTCGGAAGAGGGTTGGGGCCCGGTCTATTTCCTGGCCTGGACAACTACTCCATGGACTTTGCCTTCGAATACAGCGCTTTGCGTTGGTCCGAATATCATTTACAATATTGTTAAAACAGAAAATCCATATACTAATACTCCTATAACTGTAATATTAGCCAAGGATTTAGTTTCTAACTTCTTTGGAGAAAAAAAAATCAGCAAGTTCGAAATTATTGGAGAAGTTAAAGGTTCAGAATTAGCCGGAATAGAATACGAACAACTTATACCATGGGTAAATCCAGGTGAAGGAGCGTTTAAAGTAATTACCGGAGATTTTGTAACTACCGAAGATGGTACGGGTATTGTTCACATTGCACCGACATTTGGTGCGGATGACGACCGCGTAGCCAAAACCAATGGAATTCCGCCGTTGATGTTGATTGACAAAGAAGGTAATCGCCGTCCAATGGTTGACTTAACCGGAAAATTCTATAAACTGGAAGATCTGGATGCCGATTTCGTTAAGAATAATGTCAATGTTGATTTATACAAAGAATATGCCGGCCGTTACGTTAAAAACGCTTACGATAACAAGTTGACCGAAAATGACGCTACGCTTGACGTAGATATTTGCGTTATGCTGAAACAGCAAGGGTTGGCATTCAAGATAGAAAAACACGTGCATAATTATCCGCACTGCTGGCGTACCGATAAACCTGTATTATATTATCCGTTAGATAGCTGGTTCATCAAATCTACCGCTTGCCGTGAGAAAATGATGAAGCTGAACGATACCATCAACTGGAAACCACAATCGACCGGAACAGGACGCTTCGGCAAATGGTTGGAAAACCTCAACGACTGGAATCTTTCCCGCAGCCGCTATTGGGGCACACCACTCCCTATTTGGCGTACAGAAGATAATTCGGAAGAAATTTGCATCGGTTCTGTAGAAGAACTGGTTCAAGAAATAGATAAATCGGTAGCAGCCGGATTTATGAAAGAAAATCCGTTCAAGAATTTCAATGCAGGCGATTATTCCAAAGAGAATTACTCTACCGAAAACCTCGATTTACACCGTCCTTATGTAGATAATATCATATTGGTATCAGCTTCGGGTAAACCAATGAAACGCGAAATGGACCTGATTGACGTTTGGTTTGATTCGGGTGCCATGCCTTTTGCCCAAATGCACTATCCATTCGAAAACAAAGATATTATTGACAATGGGGATGTGTATCCGGCCGATTTCATTAGTGAAGGTGTTGACCAAACTCGCGGCTGGTTTTTTACCCTGCATGCCATTTCTACCATGGTAAAAGGTTCGGTGGCGTTCAAAAACGTAGTATCCAACGGATTGGTACTTGATAAAAACGGTAATAAGATGTCAAAGCGATTGGGCAATGCCGTTGATCCGTTTTCTACCATCGAAAAATATGGTTCCGATCCGTTGCGCTGGTACATGATGACCAATGCATCACCTTGGGATAACCTGAAATTTGATATTGAAGGAATAGAAGAAGTACGCCGTAAATTTTTCGGAACGCTTTATAATACTTATTCATTCTTTGCCTTATATGCCAATGTAGATGGTTTTGCTTTTGCCGAACCTGAAATATCTATTAAAGACCGTCCGGAAATAGACCGTTGGGTTATTTCGTTGCTCAACACATTGGTAAAAGATGTGACAGAATACTACGAAACCTACGAGCCTACACGTGCCGGAAGAGCCATTGCCGATTTCGTCAGCGAAAACCTCAGCAACTGGTATGTACGCTTGAACCGTAAACGTTATTGGGGTGGCGAGTATAACTCAGACAAAATAGCCGCTTACCAGACCCTTTATACCTGTTTGGAAACTGTTGCGAAGTTAATGGCGCCAATTGCTCCGTTTTATGCAGATCGTCTATATTCGGATTTAACGAAAGGAAACGCGAAGAATGAAAAGTCTGTCCATTTGGCTACATTTCCAACTTATGATGAAAACTTGATCGACAAACATTTAGAACAATGCATGGAACTAGCTCAGCAAAGCTCTTCCATGATTCTGGCTTTGCGCAAAAAAGCGGAGAAAAAAGTGCGCCAACCTCTTTCAAAAGCGGTTATTCCGGCAGCAGACGAAACCATGTATAAACAAATTCAATATATTGCCGACCTGGTAAAAGCCGAAGTAAACGTAAAAGAGATAGAGATTATTTCGCCTGATACGGAAATGTCTGGATTGGTAAAAAAAATAAAACCTAACTTTAAAACATTGGGTAAAAAATATGGCAAGCAAATGAAAGAAATTGCCGAAGCCATGACAACTTTCTCTCAAGCACAGATTTCGGAGATTGAACAAAAAGGAAATTATTTATTGAAATTGGCTTCGGGAGACGTAGAACTCACAACAGAAGATGTGGAAATAGCCACCGAAGACATGCCAGGCTGGTTAGTTGCGAACGATGGCAGATTGACTGTAGCTTTGGACATCACCGTTACCGATGAATTACTGAAAGAAGGTATTGCCCGAGAATTAGTCAACAGGATTCAGAATATCCGCAAGTCTAACGGTTATGAAATTACCGATAAAATTGAAATCAAAATAGAAAAGAGAGCCGAGATCAATGATACAATCAATGAGTATGGCCAATATATTGCCACGCAAACGCTCGGAAAATCTATTGAACTGGTTGACAAGCTAGTCAATCCGGTTGAGCTTGATTTTGAGGAATATATGGTAAATATTTCAGTGGCAAAAATCTAAGAATAAATAAACTAGCCATAAATTGTTATTAGTTTTATTCTGGGATTAAAAATAATTATATTCAGTCAATCGCTTTTATAAAACAAGATATTGTAACGTCATTTCGGATAGTATAAAACAACAATAAATTAAGATTTGTTGAAAAGTTACAAACAAAAACAAACAATTTCTATTTATTTTTCGTTATATTCGCAAATATTCGAAAGAAATTTCAGTGTAAAAACAATTAAAACATCATGACTATGGGAGTAAAAAATAGATATTCTGACGCCGAATTGGAAGAATTCAGGGCGCTCATCATGGAAAAACTGGAAGCAGCACAACGCGACTATGAAGCGCTGAAGCTAAGTCTTACAAATATGGATGGAAATGACACCACAGATACATCGCCAACATTTAAAGTATTGGAAGAAGGTGCGGCCACTTTATCTAAAGAAGAAGCCGGCCGTTTGGCGCAACGTCAGATGAAATTCATACAACACTTGCAAGCTGCTTTGATACGTATCGAAAATAAAACATACGGAATTTGCAGGGAAACAGGAGAACTTATTCCGGCCGAAAGGTTACGCGCCGTTCCGCATGCTACGCTGAGTATCGATGCCAAGAAAAACCAGAAATAATTGTCTTTAACCACTAAGGCACCAAGTACACAAAGGAGATTCAAATTTCTTTAAGTGTGCTTAGTGCCTAAGAGGTTGTTTAAATTTTCCCAAAAAGTATTTTTATAATTATTTTTCGTATTCATTTAGTCTCTTTTTTGTATAATTTACTTTCTTATTTAACTCAAATAGTCCACTATTATCGTTAAAACAAAATCAAATTATCCTAAAAAACAGCTCTAAATGAATAAACGAGCAAAATTTAAACAACCTCTTAGTGGTAATAATTATATAAATATGAAATTATCAAACGGGAAGAAAAGCATTCTGCTGATCTTATTGATTCTTGTTATAGATCAGATTTCCAAGATTTGGATAAAAACACATTTTGTACTCGGAGAAGAAGTTTATGTTACCGGATGGTTTCGTATTCTTTTTATTGAGAACAACGGAATGGCTTTCGGGATGGAACTTTTCAGTAAAATATTCCTTTCCCTTTTCCGTATCGTGGCCGTTGGAGCCATTGGATACCTTATTTATTATTTTCTGAAAAAGAAATATCCTTTTGGGTTTATTGCCTGTATGTCTCTTATTTTTGCCGGAGCCTTGGGTAATATTATCGACAGCACTTTCTATGGACTTATTTTTAATGATAGTTATGGACAAATCGCCAGTCTGTTTCCCGAAGGAGGAGGATACGCTCCCATATTTCAGGGAAAGGTTGTAGATATGCTCTATTTTCCTATTATCGAAACTACCCTACCCGACTGGTTTCCATTTTTAGGAGGGAGAGATTTTGTATTCTTTAGTCCTATATTTAATTTAGCAGATTCGGCTATTACTGTAGGCGTTGCTTGTTTATTAATTTTTTATTCTAAATTATTGAATGAAAAGAGTGATAAAAAGGCGACGAAACAACAGACCGACACAAAAGAATAATGATGAAGTATAAAATCAACACACTTATTGCTTTTTTGCTTATTTTTTCCTTTTTTTCCTGCAATAATAAGCCCGAAGGTATTATATCTAAAAAGAAAATGACCCACATCATAGCAGATATAAATTTACTGGAGGGAAGTTTGTATGTTTCGGGTATTTTCCGGTCGGAGCATCAAAAAAGGAAAGCTTACTATACATCTATTTTTGATAAATATAAAGTAACCGAAGAGCAATTCGACAATTCTTTGGAATGGTATGCAAAAAATCCTAAAGAGCTCGAAATTATTTACGAACAGGCTAACAATATTTTAAAGGAAATAGACCTGCAATTAGCTGAAAAGGAAGAAGCTGAAAAAGCCGTTCAACCTGCCGCAGAATGAAAAGAACCGCAGCCCATTATCTGTATATCAATCCTGATGTTCTCTTAAAAAATGGCGTAATAGAAGTAGACGAGAACGGAATTGTCACTGGCTATTTTTCGTTAGATAACACACGGGTAGAAACTGCACATACCGAATTTTATACTGGTTTATTAACACCCGCTTTTGGTATTACCAAATCTCAAGAAAAAGAAAATCTTATCTCAATAGTTCAGCATTTACAAGAAATGCAGCAACGTTTCCCCGAATCTTCTATTCTGGATTTTATTAAATCATCAATTGAAAAGGATGTAAAAACAGAAATTTGGCTTTTCGAAAATATCGACCTTATCAATTTAAAGGTTACTTCCGAAACATTTATCAGGAAAATATAATCTCATATTAAAATTTACCACAAAGTACACAAAGTTTTCACTAAAAAACACAAAGGATAATCAATTTAATATATTTGTGATCTTTCGTAAAAATTCTTCGTGTACTTTGTGGTTTTCTAAACATTTTATAATCTTACTTTTATACCGGCATTCATAGAACGTCCTTCTTGCGGAAGTCCTCCGAAATCTTCGTATTTTACATCGAAGATATTATTAATATCAGCAAAAATTGTAATGGTCTTATTTTCCCATTGTATTCTTACATCTGCCAAAAAGAATGGTTTATATGCTACTTTTTCATTGGTGTAGAAATTGACATAACCGCCATTTCTGTCTTGCCAAGCCGTATTCCAATTCATACTTATTCTTTTATATACTCGATAATGAATGCCTGCGGTTATTTTATGCTTCAAGTAATCCAGGGCATATTTAGAATCATATTCTTCACTGTTTTTATCCTGGTTGAGATAAGAATAAGATAATTGAATTTTGCGAAAAAATGATTTGCGAAAAAAGTATTGAACAGATAATTCCGCACCAATGGCATTTATTTGGGTATAATTTCGGCTTTCCCATTTGGTAGAATCGGGCATTTTTACCCAATCAATAATATCATTTCCCCAACGGTAAAAAACACTCGCGTTTGCTCTTAACAGGTTTCGGGAGTATTTTAACCCACCTTCTAAAACCGTTGCTTTCTCGGGCTTTAACTGGGGATTTGAAATATGAGTAGCCGAGGTATAATATAAGTCTGTAAAAGTAGGTAAGCGATAGGCATGATTTATACTGGCATATGCTTTTAAATTCGGCAATACAGAATAATCAAAATCAATGCCACCGTTAAAATTGGTATGATAATCGTTGCTGTAGTTCAAAGCCAGTCCACCGGCAACGGTAAGCTTCTGAATATAAAAAACCTGGTCGACAAACGCATTGAGCAGGAAACGATTTTTTTCTTTATTGAACATTGCGTTTTTTTCGAAAGGTATCCGGCGGTTTTTATTCATGGGTTCTCCCAGTACATTACTGTAAATATGTTCATCACGGGCGTCAATGCCAAAAGTTATTTTGCCAATGGAAGACATATATTCCAATTTGGTTTGGGCGCCCAATACATCTGTTTGGTGATAATTATGTTGGGTATAAAAAGATGCTGCATTTTTAAAGTCACGAAATAATTCAAATCTGTCGTGAAATTCGCGCCAATAAGCCTGAGCAGCAAAAGCAATACGGGAGGTTATCTTTTTATTCCACGATAAAGCGGAAAAAAACGTCCTGTTTTGTTCGTATTGATTGGGATACGCAAAGGAATAGAAACTATTGGCACCATATCCTTTATCCTGATAGCCGAACTGGAATTGTATTTTTCCCGTTTGATCAGAAGAATAAGAACTATGAAAATAAGCATTGATAAGATTAAAGTCGGTATTGTCGATATAACCGTTGCTTTGCTGATGGGAAAAGGACAGGAAATTGGAGAATTGATTTGATTTGGAAAGGATGGTGGCGTTGGCGTTTTGAGAAATATATCCGTAGTCGCCTCCGGTTACTTCCATATTTGCCTGAGTATGTTCCGCCTCGTTGGTTATAATATTGATAGCTCCACCAAAAGGAACGCCACCCAATACCCGGGAACCGGAGCCATATAAAACTTCTATGCGGCTCACTGCCGATAAATCAACCGGAATATTCAGACTATAATGCCCTGTCTGAGGATCGGTAATGTTTATTCCATTTAATAATACCAGCACCTGATCGGAAGAACAGCCCCTGATACTTACATCGGCTTGTACACCATTTACTCCGCGTTGCCGCACATCAACGCTACTTACAAACTCTAGCAGGTCTTGAATGTTCTGAACAGACGCGGCCGCAATATCATCCTGATGAATAATGGATATTACTCCTGCAACTCGCCCCAATTGCTCGGAAAGGGGATCGCCCTGCACTTCTATTTCCTGCAAGTTGTGCTCTATGTTGGCTACATTACTTGTTTGAGCAAGCGCATTGCTGGTGTGGGCAAAGGTAAGGCACGCCACGGGTAAAACCGCAATACAAACTTCGCGCTTCAGGCTATTAAACATAGCGTACGATTTACGCTGAAACCTTTTGAAAAACACTGTTTTTCTGATTGAGAAATTTTTCTTTTTCATTTTTTAATTTGTTTAAAATTAGACAGCGTAAAAGTAATAGTTTTTATGAATTGATTCCGAATCTTCCCTAATTCTTGTGGAGAAGAAAATAAATAATTTCCAATTTCTTTTATAGTTAAATGAATAAACGACATCAAAACACATGTAAAACTCACAGAATAAACAGTTTTAACAGTTTTCGAATTCAATTCTCTTTAAATATTAAAATGAAATTTTCTTTCGTTTATATTTTGTTCCACAACTTTTAAGCAAGAGCCTTGATTCCCCATAAAAAAAGCATGCCGGAATAATTCCGGCATACTCAACTTATATTGTGAGCATATGTCAAAGGTCAAATTTACACAGAACACACGGAGTAAACGGAAAATCACACTTGTTTTGTTTTTTTAAATACAAATATTCAGCGAGTAAAATTTAAAAATTTGTACTATTCTGTCTAATCCGTGTGTTCCGTGTGCTATTGAAACACTTTTGATATACCCTCATAAGTAATATAATCATTTCAATATTATATTATTTTCCAAACACTCCTGCTCCATATCTTCCGGCCAAATGCTGGACTGCACTTCACCAATATGTGCGCAATGCAAGAGTAGCATACACAAACGCGACTGCCCTATTCCACCACCAATAGACAAAGGAATCTTATCTTCCAGCAAACTTTTATGAAACAATAAGCCTTGCCGGTCTTCACAGCCACGGATTCTCAACTGTTCGAGCAAAGCTGTTTTATCTACCCTGATGCCCATAGACGATAATTCAAAAGCCGATTCCAACATCGGATTCCATACAACAATATCGCCATTCATACCTTTGTAACCATCTCCGGTTGATGTACTCCAATCGTCATAATCGGGCGAACGACCATCATGTATAGTCCCATCCGGTAATTCTCCGCCAATACCGATAATAAAAATAGCGCCATATTTTTTGGCCATTTTATTCTCTCTCTCTTTGGGAGAAAGTTGTGGAAATTCTTTTTGTAAGTCTTCGGTATGAATAAATGTAATACGATCGGCCAACAGAGGTTTTATTTGAGGATATTTCCGGCAAATATATTTTTCTGTCTTCTTCAAGGCATTATAAATTTTAGTGACCATATCTTTCAGGAAATCCAGATTCCTGTCGGCAACCGTAATAGTACGTTCCCAATCCCATTGATCCACATAAATGGAATGGATATTATCCAAATCCTCATCAGCCCGGATAGCGTTCATATCCGTATAGAGACCTTTTCCGGGTTTAATGCCATAAGCACCAAGCTTCATCCGTTTCCATTTAGCCAGCGAATGAACTATCTCGGCTCTTTTTCCATCAACAGCAGGAATTTCAAAAGAAACAGGACGTTCAGTGCCATTGAGGTTATCATTAATGCCGGTACCAGACAAAACAAATAAAGGTGCGGTAACCCGTCTTAGATTTAAGCTTTCAGATAGCTCTTCCTCAAACTTCAGCTTTATCATTTTGATAACCTGTTCCATTTCTTCGAAATCAAGCAACGGCTTATAGCCTTGGGGAATGTGTAGAGACATAATATTTATTTGATTAGTGTTTTTTGGGAATCTCTCTTTCTAATTGAAGCAGAGAAAAATAAAACAATCCACCCCTCATAAAGAATATTTTGTTTATTTCAACATACTACTCCATTGCGGGGAATAAGGGGTGGATACGTTCGTTTTTATATATTATCTTTCTATTAAAAGCCTCGAATTTAAATAATTTAAATTACAAATAGATAGCATTTCAATACAAAAATAATCATTATGATAATTAGAGAAACACAACTAGTACTTTTTTATTTTTCATCGTCTATTTTACTTCCAATTTGAAACTAAAAAAATATTTTCAATAATAATATATAAAACAAAATCAATAAAAAACATTAAAATTGTTATATTTTAACAGAATAAAATAGTTTTTGATATCATTTTGAAAATAGAAACTAAATATATTTGTAATTTTATCAAAATATATAGAAATACATCATCAAACTAACATGAACGACAAAAGAGTCAGATTAATATTGGAAAATGGAATATCTTTTGAAGGATATTCATTTGGATATGAAGCACCTGCGGCAGGTGAAGTAGTCTTTAATACAGCCATGGTAGGTTATCCGGAAAGCTTAACTGATCCTTCTTATGCCGGACAGATATTAACAGTTACTTATCCGTTGGTTGGTAATTACGGCGTACCCGAAGATAATGTAGTCAATGGTTTATCTGAATTTTATGAATCTGAAAAAATACAGGTCAGCGGGTTAATTATTTCGGAATATTCGCATCAATATAGTCATTGGAATGCGACCAAAAGTCTGGGAGATTGGCTGAAAGAACATCATATTCCGGCCATCTATGGAATTGACACACGGGCATTAACCAAATTAATCAGGGAGAAAGGGTCGTTGAAAGGAAAAATAGTTTTCAATTCTGATGATGAGATTGACTTTATAGGTTCTTCGGAAGAAAATCTAGTAGCCAAAGTCAGTTGCAAGGAAGTATTAAGATATGGCAATGGTTCCAAAACCGTTGTATTGGTGGATTGTGGTGTAAAACACAATATTGTAAGATGCTTGCTAAAACGCGACGTAAATATTATCCGGGTACCTTGGGATTACGATTTCAACACATTGGAATATGATGGGTTGTTTATCTCCAACGGGCCTGGAGATCCGGAACATTGCGATATTACGGTAAAACATATCCGGAAAGCGATGGAACAGCACAAGCCTATTTTCGGCATTTGTATGGGAAACCAACTACTGGCAAAAGCAGGGGGAGCATCTACTTACAAGCTTAAATATGGACATCGAAGCCATAATCAACCGGTGCAAATGGCAGGATCAAACAAGTGTTTTATTACTTCACAAAACCATGGTTATGCTGTAGATGCCAATACTCTTAATAGTGATTGGGAAATGCTTTTTACCAACATGAACGATGGCACCAACGAAGGCATACGACATAAAACAAAACCGTTTTTCTCGGCACAATTTCATCCCGAAGCGGCCAGTGGACCTACCGACACGGAGTTTCTTTTCGATATGTTCATGGAGTCAATGAACAATGAACAATTAACAATTAACAATGTAAAGAAGCAAGAAAAACTTTCAACTTCCAATTGTCAATCGTCTATTAAAAAGGTTCTCTTACTTGGTTCGGGTGCTTTAAAAATAGGCGAAGCGGGTGAATTCGACTACTCCGGATCACAGGCATTAAAGGCTTTAAAAGAAGAAGGTATTTCTACGGTACTGATTAACCCAAACATTGCAACAGTTCAGACCTCGGAAGGTATTGCCAACAGCATATATTTCTTACCTGTAACGCCATTTTTTGTAGAAAAGGTTATTGAAAAGGAGAAACCAGATGGAATATTACTGTCTTTTGGCGGACAAACGGCATTGAATTGTGGTGTTGAATTATACAAATCGGGCGTTTTCGAGAAACATAATGTAAAAGTACTGGGCACTCCGGTACAATCGATTATAAACACAGAAGACCGGGAACTTTTCGTGAAAAAACTGGATGAAATAGACGTAAAATCCATCAAAAGTATTGCTGCCGGAAGTATTAAAGAAGCACATCTGGCAGCCCTTGAACTGGGCTACCCGATTATCGTACGTGCCGCATATGCCTTGGGAGGACTGGGAAGCGGATTTTGCAACAACAAAGAGGAATTACAAACATTGGCCGAAAAAGCATTTAACTACTCTGGTCAGCTATTGATAGAAAAATCTCTCAAAGGCTGGAAAGAAATAGAATATGAAGTAGTTCGCGATAGGTTCGACAATTGCATTACGGTTTGTAATATGGAGAACTTTGATCCGCTGGGTATTCATACGGGCGAAAGCATTGTAGTGGCGCCTTCGCAAACGCTTACCAACCAAGAGTACCACAAACTACGCGAGCTGGCGATACGCATCATCCGCCACATTGGTATTGTAGGTGAATGCAATGTACAATATGCTTTCGACACAGTTTCGGAAGATTATCGGGTTATCGAAGTCAATGCCAGGTTGAGCCGCTCCTCCGCACTCGCATCCAAAGCCACAGGTTACCCACTGGCTTTTGTGGCGGCAAAATTGGCTTTGGGATATGGTTTACAAGATTTGAAAAACTCTGTTACCAAATCGACAACCGCCTTTTTTGAACCGGCATTGGATTATATTGTGTGTAAAATTCCACGGTGGGATTTGGGTAAATTTCATGGTGTTTCGCACGAGATAGGCAGTAGCATGAAAAGCGTGGGAGAAGTAATGTCTATTGGACGTAGTTTTGAAGAAGCTATACAAAAAGGACTTCGGATGATTGCGCAAGGCATGCATGGATTTGTAGCCAATAAAGATCTGGATGTAACCAATATAGACAAGGCATTGGCCGAACCAACCGACAAGCGTATTTTCGTGATTGCACAGGCATTGGGAAAAGGCTATAGTATTGAACGTATCCATGAACGAACCAAGATAGACCTTTGGTTCTTACAAAAACTGGAAAATATTTACAAATGCTCTAACGAGATTGAAAATTATAATTCAATATCCGAATTGCCTAAAGATCTATTATGCGAAGCCAAGCAGAAAGGATTTTCTGATTTTCAGATTGCCAAATTAATTTATAAGGATTCTGACAGGGCTACTGATGAGAAACTAAACATCAGGAATTGGAGAAAAAAACACAACATATTCCCCGTTGTAAAACAAATAGATACACTTGCCGCCGAATATCCCGCACAAACCAATTATCTATATTTGACTTACAACGGAACAGAAAACGATGTGCAATATCTTGGCGATAAACGTTCTGTTATAGTATTGGGTTCGGGAGCCTACCGCATTGGTAGCAGCGTAGAGTTCGACTGGTGTTCGGTAAATGCCTTGCAAACCATACGCGACAAAGGTTGGCGGGGTGTGATGATCAATTATAACCCGGAAACGGTTTCGACAGACTACGACATGTGCGACCGGTTGTATTTTGACGAGCTGACCAACGAGCGGGTAATGGATATCATAGAACTGGAAAATCCACATGGTGTGGTACTCTCTACCGGAGGACAAATTCCGAATAACCTGGCACTTTCATTGGATAAAGCGGGAGTTCCTATCTTAGGTACTTCGGCGGTTGATATCGACAGAGCCGAAGATCGTCATAAGTTTTCTTCGATGCTCGATAATCTGGGCATTGACCAGCCACGCTGGAAAGAATTGAGTTCATTGCAGGATATCTATAAATTCATAGAAGAAGTCGGATTTCCGGTATTGGTTCGTCCTTCGTATGTACTTTCGGGAGCTGCCATGAATGTATGCTCTAATGACAGTGAACTGAAGCAGTTCTTGAAGTTAGCTGTCCATGTATCGCAAAAACACCCGGTAGTGGTAAGCGAATTTATTGAAAATGCTAAAGAAATAGAGATAGACGCAGTGGCCAACAAAGGGGAAATTGTTACTTATGCCATTTCGGAACATATCGAATTTGCAGGCGTACATTCCGGCGATGCTACCATTCAGTTTCCTCCTCAACGATTGTATGTAGAAACTGTTCGGCGCATAAAACGGGTAGCGCATCAGATAGCACAATCGCTCAACATTACAGGTCCTTTCAACATTCAGTTTCTCGCCAAAGACAACGATATAAAAGTGATAGAATGCAACTTGCGGGCATCGCGCAGTTTCCCGTTTGTGTCGAAAGTACTGAAATTGAACTTTATTGAAATAGCCACACAGATTATGTTGGGAGAAGAAGTTGAAAAACCCAATAAAAATGAATTTGACCTGGATTATGTCGGAATTAAAGCTTCTCAATTTTCGTTTCCGCGGTTGCAAAAAGCTGATCCGATATTGGGCGTAGACATGGCTTCAACAGGCGAAGTAGGTTGCCTTGGAGACAGCTATTACGAAGCTGTTTTGAAAGCCATGCTCTCAGTAGGAATGCGCATCCCGAAAAAAAATATATTGATTTCGAGCGGAAGTTCTCACTCGAAAGTAGGTCTGCTGGATGCCACAAGAATGTTGCACGAAAAAGGTTATACTATTTATGCGACCCAGGGTTCTCATCAGTTTTTGGCAGAAAACAATATTCCATCCATCCTTACTTTTCAACCTAATGAGGAGCTTAAACCCAATGCCTTGGATTTAATTCGCGAAAAGCAAGTAGAGCTAGTGATAAATATTTCCAAAAATCTCACTCCGGGAGAATTAACCAACGGCTACAAAATCCGTCGCACGGCTATTGACTTTAATGTGCCGTTGTTTACTAACTCGCGATTGGCATCTGCCTTTATACATGCTTTTTGTGAGATAGATATGGAGTATATTCCGGTAAAGAGCTG
>JAVBUB010000007.1:0-2873 GCA_031555675.1 Paludibacteraceae bacterium
CGGATATGAATACAGGCATGAAAAATGTTTTGAGAATGTATACCTTACGGGAATTGTACGCGATAAACTGGGGCGTAAGATGTCCAAATCTTTGGGTAATTCACCCGAACCGCTCGACTTGATTGCCCAATATGGTGCTGATGGTGTTCGTATGGGAATGATGTTGGCTGCCCCTGCCGGAAATGATATTCACTTTGACGAATCTTTATGCGAGCAAGGCCGTAATTTCAATAATAAGATATGGAATGCTTTGCGTTTGGTAAAAGGATGGGAAATAGCAAATATTGAACAACCCGAATCGGCATGTATTGCTATTGACTGGTTTGAATCCAAATTGAATGCCACCATGGCCGAAATGGACGATCAATTCGGTAAATACCGTATCAGCGAAGCATTGATGAATGTGTACAAACTTTTTTGGGACGAATTTTCGGCTTGGTACTTGGAGTTGATTAAACCGGCTTATCAAAAACCGATTGACCGGAAAACGTTTGAGAAAACCATCGAATTTTTCGAAAGATTAGTACAAATGCTTCATCCTTTTATGCCTTTTATTACCGAAGAGCTATACCAAGTATTAAAAGAGCGCGATATTAAAGACAGTGTAATGGTTAGCCTTTATCCCGAAATCGGAGCTATTGACCAAACATTGATAAATCAGTTTGAAACTCAAAAGGAAATTATTGCAGGCATTCGTACTATAAGGTTGGAGAAAAATATCGCTCCAAAAGAAACGCTGGAATTAATGATTACTAAAGGCAATTTTGATGCTTCCTTTAATAGTGTATTAAGCAAAATGGCCAATCTGTCGGTAATATCTATCAGTGATACGGTTGAAGGCGCTTATTCTACATTTATGGTTGGTACTACGGAATTTGCCGTTCCACTCGGACAAAATATCAATATAGAAGAAGAAATTGAGAAAATGGAAACCGAAATCATTTATTTGCAAGGTTTCTTAAAATCAGTGCAAGCCAAGCTTAGCAATGAAAAATTTGTAGCCAATGCTAAACCGGAAATTGTTGAAAACGAACGCAAGAAACAAGCAGATGCAGAAAGCAAAATGACTTCTTTAAAAGAAAGTATTGAAGCGTTGAAAAAATAATTGAATACATCCATAAAAAGAGAAAAAACGGTTTTTTAATTTAAAAATTAAAAACCGTTTTTTCATTTATAGAGAAGGATATTAGAGGTCTTTGTTCCTGTCTTTGCTTATTAAACATAATAGAGCAAAAAAAGTTCAAATTGTTTCGAAATTTAATTATTAATTAATGTTAATTTAATAAATTAGTAATCAAAATCCAATTCCAGTTGTAATCCTTCTTTTGTATTATTGATAGCTTCGTTGCTCTTTATACTAAGTCCCAATAATCTTACTTTTGGACTGATATCTACATTGTATAGTAGTTCTTTTCCCGTATTGAACAGCGTTTCGATATTTGTTACAGGATATGGCAATGTTTTGCTTCGTGTAATAATCTTGAAATCGGCATACTTAATTTTCAAGGTAACTGTATATCCTAAGAAAGAATGTTTATCAATGCGGGCAACAACATCTTTGGTTACTTCCCATAAAATCTTTTCTAATTCTGTCAAGGAATCTATGTCTTCCAGAAAAGTAGTTTCGGCACCTACCGATTTTCGTATGCGGTTGTTGTTTACTATTCTGGGGTCTATTCCACGAGCATTTTGATAGTAAAAATGTCCAGCTTTTCCGAAAATACGAACCAGTTCTTTTTCTGTACGTTGTTTCAAATCAAAACCTGTTAAGATTCCCATTCTCTTCATTTTCTCGGCAGTAACTTTTCCTACGCCAAAAAAATTTTCAATAGGGAGTTTTTCGATAAATGCTTCGGCTTCTTTGGGTTTGATTACAAATAACCCATTAGGCTTATTATAATCGGAAGCTATTTTGGCCAGAAATTTATTGTAAGAAACTCCAGCCGAAGCCGTTAACGATGTTTTTTCAAGTATCTTTTGTTTTATTTCTTTGGCTATTTCGGTGGCAGAAGTTATTGGTTTGTGATTTTCAGTAACATCAAGATAAGCCTCGTCCAAAGATAATGGCTCTACCAGGTCGGTATATTCCAAAAAGATTTGCATAATTTGGCCGGATACTTCCTTGTATACATCAAAACGTGGAGATGCAAATATAATATGAGGACATTTTCGCAGAGCGGTTTTGGAAGACATAGCAGACCTGATTCCATATTTACGGGCTTCGTAACTAGCGGCGGCTACAACACCTCTAGCTCCTGGATATCCTACAACTAAAGGCTTGCCGCGATATTCCGGATTATCGCGCTGTTCTATGGATGCGTAAAAAGCGTCCATGTCGATATGTATGATTTTGCGAACGTTCATGAATTTAGATTTCTATTGTCCGGCAAATTTTGATTAAAGTACGCTAAGACGCAATAACGAGAAAATGCTTTAGCATTTTTTCTTACGTTTGAATTAATTTATGACGCAAGAAAAAATATTTCATATTTTCCGCATCTTGACGTCTTAGCGTACTTAAAAAAATAATAGAGATTATATCTTGTATTTCAGTAGATAAGTTTTTTTGGACAGCAATGGATTTTGAATCTTTTCTAACAAAGAAAAGAAATGATATGCATGGCTACAATATTGTTGTCAAAAAATTTCATTTCCCTGTCATTCGATAGAATGAAGCTTTGCTTGAGCGGTTTGTTCAAAATATCCTGTAAGCCTATTAAATGCTTCGCATCGCTTTTATTGACACGCTCGGTGGTTTTTATTTCGATGGCAATAAAATAATTGGCTGTTTCCAATAGTAAGTCAACCTCCCGGCCGTCTTGTGTGCGCAAATGATAACAGTTAACAGGCAGACGGAACGACTTTATTTGTTT
>JAVBUB010000164.1:0-11335 GCA_031555675.1 Paludibacteraceae bacterium
GAAAAAAAGTAAACAGGTCCATGCTCACCGCCAATGCCATTAACATGCGCAATGATGTAATCATTTCATGCAGTGTATTGGTTGGCTTAGCCTTTACTTTTGTACTAAAATTACCAGTTCTCGATACTATTACCGGTTTGCTGATAAGCCTTTTCATCATCAAATCGTCTATCAGCATTTTTATGGATTCCAACATAGAATTGATGGATGGCATCAAAGATACTTCTGTTTACAACAAAATATTCGAAGCCATTGATCAGGTTCCCGGAGCGAAAAATCCTCACCGGGTACGTTTGCGCCAAATTGGAGGCATGTATGTGATGTCGCTCGACATTGAAGCCAATGGAAATATATCGCTCAATGACGCGCACGCTATTGCCGAAGCCGTAGAAAACAGTATTAAGCAATCTATAGAGAATATTTACGATATTGTAGTACATGTTGAACCCGAAGGCAGACATACCCTAAATGAGAAGTTCGGTGTAGACAGAAAAATGTTGGATAAATAAACTGATGTATCTGTATTTTGAAATAAAATACGATATATTTGAAAAGAAACACTTTCCATGCAAGGTTTTGCATATAATTTGCATCTATTAATAAAGACTACTCTTTCAAATGTAATTGTAAATAAATAAGAATTGTTATGAAAAATATTACACTAATTTCAATTCTCTTATTGTTTTCGGCTACATCCTTGTCTGCCAAAGCAATAACAGTAACAAACGGTAACGATTCTGGTGCAGGTTCTCTTCGGCAAGCCATAATAGATGCCAAAGACGGTGGTATAATCAATTTTGATAATGTTGCCACTGTTTATTTCGCAGGAGTAATCATAATAGAAAAGAAAATTACCATCACAAGCGATGCAATCAATAACACCATTTTTCAAGATGCTTCTGTTTGGACGGATACCGCAAACAAGAAACGCTTTTTTGAAATTAAGGAAAATGCAGAGTTAACGCTAAATAATTTAACTTTAAAAGATCATACGGGTAATTGTAGTGGCGGTGCAATTAGCAGTAGAGGCAATTTAACTATAAATAACTGTAATTTCGACCGTAACAGAGCATACGATGTTGGCGGTGCTATTTACAATATTGGAGGATCCTTAACAATAAACAATTGCTCTTTTAATAACAATGTAGCTCCTACCAATGGCGGTGCTATTTCCTGTGGTAGTAGTGGCATCACAACAATAAATAATTGCTTTTTTAATAATAATACATCTTCTAACGCTAATGCTATCTCTAACAGCGGACAAATATCTATAAATAATTGCAAATTCAGTTACGACAACACACTAAGTACTCCTATAGTTATGATGAGTGGAAATTCTATAAAATATATAACAAATTGTGTGTTTAGTAACATAAATACCTCTTCTTCGATAATAGACAATTTTAACACCAATTTAGTAATTGACAATTGTGTATTTGCAGAAAATCAAACCTCAAATATTTTTGGACTTATAAATAATTCAGGAACAATGTCGAGTTATACATACATAAACAGCAATGCTAAATTTCTGCCTAATGGACCCATAATGACTGATTGCAATATATTGATTATCAATAGTATATTTAGTAAAAATAAAAACAAAAATAATATGTCTTTATTTACGAATAGTTTTGGTGCAGATGCAACAATTGTAAATTGCCTGTTTGTAGAAAATGAAACAAATACACCGGACACTAATGCCGATTATCTTCGTTTTCCGGAATGGCAAAACCACGGTATTATATCCAATCTGAATACTAATGGTTGGAGATACGATGCTCAGGTCAAAAAAGTAAGTCTTACTGTTATTAATTCTACTATTGCAGATAATATAGGTATAGGTTTATATTCGGGAGGAGATATAAATGTATATAATACGATTATTTTCAATAATATTCCTAAAAATGAAGTAGTCGAAAAAAATGTATATACAACCGATTTGCCTTATTCTCAAAATTTCTCAAACAATCTTATAGGCGAAAACCCACTTTTTAATAGCGACTACAGCCTGAAACAAGGAAGTCCTGCCATAGATGCAGGAAATAATAACTATCTTCCTGTTGAAATAACAACTGATTTACTTGTTAAACTGCGTATCAGTGGTAACACGATAGATATGGGTGCTTACGAATACCAACAAATGTCTACTGCAATAAATTCCGTTTCGTCAGAAAAAGGAAGAAACGCTATAGGTTACTATAATATTATGGGGCAACGCCTACAGAAAAAGCCTACAAATGGATTATACATCATTTTATATGATAATGGAACATCTGAAAAAGTGATAGAATAATAAATAAAATGCAGCAATTATGCAAAAAAATATGAATATGTGAAATTTTCTAAAAAAACATATCTTTTTTTTCGAAATAACTTGCAAATTAAAAAAAAGCATTACTTTTGCATTCGTATTACAACACAACATGAGACAAAATTATTTTACATATTTTTATTTTTACTTTTACTTTAACAGGTAAGAGCAGGATAAATTATATGTGGAATAAATAGAAATATAAAATATAAATAAAACAATATAGAAATCCTGCTCAATGCAAATTGGGCAGGATTTTTTTATTTAACTAAAAACATGGAACATATAGAAAATACATTAGTTCCCCTCTCTTGTGGAGAGGGGTTAGGGGAGAGGCTGGTAGCTATTCAAGGAGTATCGGGATCATTTCACGAAATTGCCGCACGAAATTATTTCAAAGGAGAAGAAATTGAGATTATTGCATGTGATACTTTTAAAGACGTATTCAATGAAATCAAAAAAGATTCTTCCGTCATTGGTGCCGTAGCTATAGAAAATACTATTGCCGGAAGTTTACTTCCCAATTACAATTTATTGCGCGAAAGTAACTGTGTAATTATCGGCGAATATAAATTACGCATAGAACACAACTTAGCTGCGCTAAAAGGGCAGAAACTGGAAGATCTTACCGAAGTATATTCACACCCGATCGCGTTAAGGCAATGCGAAGATTTTTTGGATGCTCATAAATACCTGAAAGCCGTAGAAAGCTCGGATACGGCAATAAGCGCCAAAACCATTGCCGATGAAAAAATTATGGGTCGTGGAGCCATTTGCAGCGCACTTGCCGCCCAATTATACGGATTGGAAATACTGGCAGCAGGCATCGAAACCAATAAACGTAACTTCACCCGTTTTCTGATTGTAGCCGATCCTTGGAAAGCCGACGAAATAATGAAAGGAAAACCGGTGAATAAATCATCTATTGTTTTCACACTTCCTCACGAAGAAGGCAGCCTCGCCAAAATACTATCTATCCTTTCTTTCTACCATATCAACCTTACCAAAATACAATCATTACCCATTATTGGCCGCGAGTGGGAATATCAATTCTACCTTAATCTAACTTTCGATGATTTTCATCGATACCGCCAATCATTGGACGCTATTCGTCCATTGATCAAAGATTTCAAAATTTTGGGAGAATATTTGGAAGCAGAAACGCCCAAGCCCCCTAAATCGCCCGAAGGGGGACTTTAAAAATAAGTCAATAAAAAATATCATATCATGAAAGAAACAGACAATAATTCAAATATTCTCCAAAGTCCCCCTTCGGGGGATTTAGGGGGTGGGGTTCTTATTATGCCGGCTAACCGCCTCAATTCGGTATCTGAATACTACTTTTCTAAAAAGCTGAAAGAAGTAGCAGAACTCAATGCGCAAGGTAAAAATATCATTAGCCTCGGCGTTGGAAGCCCGGATATGCCACCATCCGAAGAAACAATCAATACCTTATGTGAAGAATCGTACAAACCCAATGTACACGGTTATCAACCTTATGTGGGTATTCCCGAATTCCGCAAAGCCTATGCGCAATGGTACAAAAAATGGTTTAATGTAGAGTTAAATCCGGCTACTGAGATACAGCCTCTTATCGGTTCCAAAGAAGGCATTTTGCATATCTCCATGGCATTTTTAAATCCGGGAGATGGCGTATTAGTTCCCAATCCAGGATACCCAACCTATACCTCTGTAAGTAACTTGGTACAAGCTAATGTTATTCCTTACGATTTGGACGAAAATAACAATTGGGAACCCGATTTTGCCGCCTTGGAAGAAATGGATCTTTCTAACGTAAAACTCATGTGGGTAAACTATCCAAATATGCCCACAGGAGCCAGTGGTAGCATGTCATTGTTTGAGAAACTCGTTGCCTTTGGTAAAAAACACGGCATTGTTATTTGTAACGATAACCCTTACAGTTTTATTCTGAATAAAGGTCAGAAATTAAGCTTATTAGCGGTAGAAGGAGCTAAAGATATTTGTATCGAAATGAACTCCATGAGTAAATCTCACAACATGCCCGGCTGGCGTATCGGCGTATGCGCGTCCAACGCACAGTTTATTGAATGGATACTGAAAGTAAAAAGCAATGTCGATTCCGGTACATTCCGTCCCATGCAGTTGGCAGCTGTTAAAGCGTTGGAAAATTCAGAAGAATGGCATCAGAAAATGAATGTAGAATTATATGCCAAACGCCGTTCATTGGCCGAAGCTATCATGGCAAGGGTAGGGTGTACCTTCGATCCTAAACAGGTAGGTATGTTCTTATGGGGAAAAATTCCTGCTTCCTGTAAAGATGCAGGAGAATTAGCGGATAAGATATTATACGAAGCCAATGTATTTATAACACCTGGATTTATTTTCGGTAGTCGTGGAGAACGATATATCAGAATTTCATTATGCAGTAATGAAAAAGATTTACAGGAAGCGTTGAACAGGGTAAGCCCCCTAAATCCCCCGAAGGGGGACTTTTAAAACAGAAATAACAATTTTAAAATATATAATTATGGAAAAAACAACAAACAATTCAAATATCCATCAAAGTCCCCCTTCGAGGGATTTAGGGGGCTTTGATTTTCAATCAATCTTATTACCGGGAGTCGAAAATGATCGCCCTTTGTTAATTGCCGGCCCATGTAGCGCCGAAACAGAAGAACAAGTAATGGAAACAGCCAAACAATTGGCTAAAAAAGGAGTAAAAATATTCCGTGCAGGAATATGGAAACCACGTACCAAACCCGGTGGGTTCGAAGGAGTTGGAGCCGAAGGATTAGCATGGCTGAAAAAAGTAAAGGCAGAAACAGGCATGTATGTATCTACCGAAGTAGCTACAGCCAAACATGTACGTGAAGCGTTGGCCAGCGATATCGACATGCTTTGGATAGGTGCCCGTACTACTGCCAATCCTTTTGCCATGCAAGAACTGGCAGATGCATTGGAAGGCGTTGATATACCCGTATTAATTAAAAATCCGGTAAATCCGGACTTGGAACTCTGGATTGGAGCCGTAGAGCGTATCTACAATGCAGGTATCCGTCGTATTGCCGTTATACACCGTGGATTCAGCTCATTCGACAAAAAAATATACCGTAATCTTCCCCAATGGCATATACCGATGGAATTGCGTCGTCGCATACCCAATTTACCTATTATTTGCGATCCAAGCCATATTGGCGGCAAACGCGAACTTATTGCGCCTATTTGCCAGCAAGCTATGGACTTGAATTTCGACGGATTAATGATAGAAACACATTACAATCCGGATAAAGCATGGAGCGACGCCTCTCAGCAAATCACCCCGGACGTGCTCGAATACATCATGAGCACGCTCGTGATACGCGATACCCAGCAAAGTACCGAAAATCTGTCACAATTACGTAAACAGATAGACGAACATGATAACAATTTATTAGAAATACTATCCGCTCGCATGCGTGTAGCAGACGAAATAGGTATTTACAAAAAAGAACATAACATTCCTATTTTGCAAACCGGACGTTATGACGAAATTCTTCAAAAATACATTTCACAAGCTAATCAATTGAATTTGAACGCAGATTTTATTAAGACTGTTTTTGTAGCCATTCACGAAGAATCTGTTCGTCACCAAATGGATATCATGGAGAAATAAACTTACCCCCTAAATCCCCCGAAAGGGGGACTTCTGAAAAATAATAATTAAAAACCGTACCTCTCCGGTTCTCCCCCTTTGGGGGAGTTAGAGGGGGCTTGATATGAAAATACTTATCCTTGGTGCCGGAAAAATGGGCACTTTTTTAACTGATGTGTTGTGTTTGCAACACGAAGTAGCTCTATTCGATACAGACCCTAAACGATTACGTTTTGTTTTCAATACCTACAGGATGACAAAATATGAAGAGATACAAGAGTTTGCACCGGAACTCGTTATCAATGCTGTAACCCTTAAATATACTATTGAGGCATTTCAGAAAGTAATTCCTTATTTGCCCAAAAATTGTATTATTTCGGATATTGCTTCGGTTAAAACCGGTTTACAAGAGTTTTACGAAGGAAGCGGTTTCCGTTATGTATCCACGCACCCCATGTTTGGCCCTACTTTTGCCACATTGGATAATTTGAGTACACAAAGCGCTATTATCATTTCCGAATCCGACCACATGGGAAAAGCCTTTTTCAAAGACTTATATGGCTCCTTAAAGCTGAATATTTTCGAATATACTTTTTGGGAACATGATGAGACTATAGCATACTCATTATCTATACCTTTCGCCTCTACGTTAGTATTTGCTTCGGTAATGAAGCATCAGGAAGCACCGGGAACTACTTTTAAACGACACATGGATATTGCTCGCGGGCTGCTGTCAGAAGACGATTTCCTGTTAACGGAAATCATGTTTAACCCGTTTACTGTAGGGCAAATAGAAAATATACGTGCTGAGTTGGCTGTATTGTTGAGTATTGTCAAGGAAAAAGACAGTGATAAGATGAAAGAGTTTTTGACTAAAGTTAGAAAAAACATAGAATAAAAAACAAATATTTAGTTTTTGTTTTTTGTATAAAATATATTATATTTGTGCAATCACATTTTTGTATTTTCGTCATAAACATAACATATAGTTAGGTTTATTATTAATTAGGTAAAATAGGTCCTATATCCTTAGTAATATTTACATCTCCCCGTTTTTAATGTAATTTACAGATAGGATATAGGACTTTATTTATAAAACAAAGTCTTAAACAATTATTCAGTTAAAACTGAATATCAAAGTTCCAAAACCTTATAGTTGGCTTGGAACATTTTTCTTACCAAATCGCTTTTTTCACCCTTTTGCCCTTCAAACAAAGCTCTTCTTACTGTATGTCTACTACAGTTGCATAGTGCTGCAAGTTCTGAAATATATCCTTTTCTCGCTACTTTTTTATTATTTTCTTGTTTTTCCATAATATTTTTTAGATATTTGTCGAAACATGTAACATTTGTATATCAGTGCAAATATAGAAAAATAATTAACCAAAAGCAAGCGAATGGACAATAATTTATCTTCAATAAAGGAAAGAATTTTATATCTTATTGAATATCACAAAGATAAAAAAGAAAAATTTTTCGAAAAAGTAGGCATGACTTATGGTAGTTTTAAGGGTAATGCTAAAAATACAACATTGAATTCTGATGCCGTAGCAAAAATATTATCTTTATATCCGAATGCTGAACCAACATGGTTATTGACAGGTGAAGGTAATATGCTGAAAAACGACCTTAATAAGGTAAATGCGACACAGGAACCTGCCGTTGCTTATAAAACCAAGCAAGATATCCTTAAAAGCGAAAAATATATTGAATTATTGCTGGCCGAGAACGAACGGTTAACCAGAGAACTTGAAGAAAAGCAAAAAATGATAGATGATATGCTAAATGGAGAAAATCAATAAGAAACTATTTCTTATTGATTTTTGTCTGTTCTTCTTCTGTTTTCACAATTTCTCTTTTTATATTTTGTAAAAACTTATCCAATCGCCATTCTGCCGTGCTTTTATAAGTATTCAGGGTAAAAAACATATTAAAGAACCATCCAAATTTAACATTTGCGGTTTGGGTAATCTCAATAGTCTGATCGTTTAATTTCTTAACCAATATACTACCATTGGCTATTTTTACAATAGAATTTATTTCTACCAATTCGAAAATAGCTTCCGATATTTTCTCCGAAATATTTTTTTTTGTTATTTTACCTGTAAAGTCGATGTTCATTAACTTTACGCTACCTATTAATACATTCAAAGTACCGGTATACAAACCTGTATTTTTATCGTAATGATAATCTTTATATTCAATCAAAACCAAATCCTTCCCGCTGCTTTGCTTACCAAGTCCTTCAAATATAGTATTAAACAAACTTTTCGGGTTTTTAATCAGATCGTCAATAAATTTATCCAACACCTTGTTAGCAGTGTTTAGTGATGCGTTTACAGTTGTTTTAGAAACGGAAGTATAAACTTTATCATCACTGTATATCGTTTTTGTATTAGACAGGTAAGGTGTAGATTGTGCACATATTAAACCCGGAAAGCAGACCAATAATAACAAAACCCTTCTCAACATCCGTGAATGTTTGAGAAAGGCTCTGCAAAATATTTTTACCGGGTTTTCGATCATCATTTCATTAATAATATACTATGGTTCGCTCTGTCATAAAAACAGGCAAATCATTTTGAAATACAAATTTGATAATCCAGTTGCCCTGTGCGTCATATTCATATTTATAATCAGTTCTAAGTTCGCTATTATCAAAAAAGACGCAAACTTCTTCAGATAAATTTTTCAGCTCATTATACGTATATTTCCATTTGGTCATGCTGTTGCTTTCATTTACTTCTGCCACTTCCAACAACTGTTTTTTGTCATCATATACATAAAACATATCAATAACCGAATTGTTTACAAGCCAACTTTTTTTAGTCATATTTCCATTTTTATCATATTCGTATGTCCAGAAATAATTCAATTTTCCGGTTCCATCAAAACTTTCTTCTTTTATCATTAAACTACCTTCATAAAAAAACTTATTAGTAGCATCAAGGTTTCCTAAAGCTGTGTAAATAGATTGTGATTCAAGTTTTCCTGTTTCTTCATCATAAGAATAAGCAAAAACGCGGTCAATATTTTCTGTTGCCGTATATTTTGTCTCTTTGGCAAGCTGATTATCTTTGTTGTATTCGTACATATAAATATTGGCAACACTGCCGTCCATATTATATGTTTTTTTCTCGGTTGTAAAACCATCTTTATTGAATATGGTATATACATCCGGATCGCTATTCAATGTTTTATTCCCCTTTCTGAATTCTCCCGACTCCGAAATCAACTCAAAACTTTCGTCCTTGATGCTTTTTACAGCTCCTTTTAAATTTCTTTTTTCCAAATCGTTCTCCAATGTACCTTTGCTTGTACAGGAAGAAATAATGGCAAAAATGATGCCTGAGATTAAAATTATTTTTTTCATGATATTCTATTTAAGTTGTGATTTAAGTATTTTCTTTCATACTCAATTGAATTCTTTTCCTGCTAATATCCACATCCGTTACCTTTACCATTACATGCTGATGTAGGGTAAGTACTTCTGCCGGATTGCTGATATAACGGTCTGTAATCTGAGATAAATGTACCAGACCGTTTTCTTTGATGCCGATATCGACAAACGCGCCAAAATTAGTAATATTGGTTACAATACCGGGTAATTGCATACCAATTTTCAGGTCTTCCATTTTTTTGATATTCGGGTCAAACTCGAACACCTTGATAATTTGCCGTGGATCGCGTCCCGGTTTATTCAGTTCTTTCAAAATATCTTCTAATGTAGGCAAACCAATGGATTCTGTAATATAATTTTTCAAATCCAGTTGTTTTTGCAGCTCCTTATTATTTATCAATTCGGGAACAGAAACAAAAACGTCTTTGGCCATTTTTTCAACCACTTTGTAACTTTCGGGGTGTACGGCCGAATTATCCAATGGATTTTCCGCGCCGGGTATCCTTAAAAATCCAGCACATTGTTCAAATGTTTTATTTCCCATCTTACTCACTTTCAGGAGTTCTTTGCGGCTTTTAAAAACGCCATTCTCCTGCCTGTAATCTACAATATTCTGGGCCAATTGCGGACCAAGTCCCGAAATATAAGTAAGTAGATGTTTGCTCGCCGTATTCAGGTTTACACCTACCATATTCACGCAGCTTTCTACTGTTTGGTTCAAGGATGTTTTTAGTTGGCTTTGATCCACATCGTGCTGATATTGCCCCACACCTATGGATTTCGGATCTATTTTAACCAGTTCAGCCAGCGGATCCATCAACCTCCGTCCGATAGAAACGGCTCCACGTACGGTTACATCATATTCGGGAAATTCTTCGCGTGCAATCTTGGAGGCAGAATAAATGGAAGCGCCGTTTTCGCTTACCACAAATACCTGCACCTTGCGGTCATATCGTATATTCTTGATAAAATTTTCTGTTTCTCTGCTGGCTGTACCGTTTCCAATGGCAATGGCTTCTATATTGTAAGCTTCTACCATTTTTTGTACTTTGCGGGTAGCCTGTGCTATTTCGTTCTGCGGAGCATGTGGATAAATGGTTTCATTGTGCATTAAATGTCCCGTTTCGTCCAGGCAAACCACTTTGCAACCGGTACGATATCCTGGATCCACGGCTAATATGCGTTTTTGTCCCAAAGGAGCAGCTAGTAATAATTGGCGCAGGTTCTCCGCAAAAACAATAATGGCCGACTTATCGGCTTTTTCTTTGCTGGATGCCGCAAATTCCGTTTCAATACTGGGTTTCAACAAACGTTTATAGCTATCTGCAACAGCTTGTTTTACCTGCTCTGACGCTTCTGTTCTACCTTTCACAAAAATACTTTCCAGACGTTCCAGGCAATGTTCATCTTCGGGACTGATGTTTACTCTCAGGAAACCCTCTGCTTCTCCTCGTCGCATAGCCAATAAGCGATGCGACGAACAGCGGCTTAATTTTTCATCCACGTTGAAATAATCCCTATATTTTTCTCCATCTTCTTCTTTGCCTTTAATAACCCTTGAAGATATCACGGCTTCGCGTGCAAATATACTGCGGACAGAGTAGCGCACTTTTTCGTTTTCATTTACCCATTCGGCTATAATATCCCTGGCACCTTGCAGTGCTTCATTCACATCCTTTACTTCGTCTTTTACATAACGCAGTGCAATACTTTCGAGGTCATTATTAACTTGAGTCATGATCATTTTAGCCAAAGGTTCCAGGCCTTTTTTACGGGCCGCTTCCGCACGTGTTTTTCGTTTTTGTTTGTAGGGCAAATATATATCCTCCAGTTCGTTGCTGTTCCAACAGTTGTGAATTCGGATTGATAACTCATCGGTTAACTTTCCCTGTTCTTCAATACTTTTTAAAATGGTTACTTTCCGTTTTTCCATTTCGAGCAATTTTTCATATGCTTCTTTGATCGATGCAATTTGTACCTCGTTCATTTCGCCGGTCATTTCTTTCCGGTA